>JBDTUL010000462.1:0-5241 GCA_040007735.1 Gammaproteobacteria bacterium
GCTCACCAGACGAAATCCAGCGTCGCGCTGAACACGTGAGCGCGGTCGCCGACCTGCAATCCCGGCTGGGGATTGACGAACGAGGCGGGAGTGATCGACGAATCGATCCTCACGCGCTCGTACTGCAGCTTCAGGTCGACATTCTTCATGAAGTCCCAGCGCGCTCCCACTGCGACCGTTTGCTGATCGAACACCGGTGCCTGCCCAAAGGTGCCGACCGAGGTCTGTCGAACTTTCGACCCTACGAGGTAGGGAGTCAGGTTCCGGATGCGATATCCGCCGCCCAGCGAGTACGCGCGCACGTTACCCACGCCTTCATCGTACGTGTTGAACTGCTCCGCGATGAGATACCAGCCGCCCGGATCGTACTCGACGCCAATGTCGAACGCTTTGAAGTCATACGGGTCCGCGTCGGGCGGAACCTTGTAGCGCATCTTCTGGTAGGCCAGGTGAAGCGTGAGGTGACGGTATTCGATCGTATCCGTCAGGGTTCGGATGCCGGCGTTTTCGAAAACTCCGCCGCCGGGAAGTCGCGAGCGGTTGTGACCCACGAGCAATTGCACCTGGTTGGAGGCCCCGGCGACGTCGAAAGAGTAAGTGACATCGGCTCCGTCACTGCTGGTGAAGGGCAACTGCACGCGAATCTCGCCCGGGGTTCTCACCCACGGACGCACGTAGCCGACGTTTTCGGTGTCCGAGCTCAGGAACGTGGGTAGCACGACGCGGCCGACACGCAGGCTCAATTCCGGCGTGACCGCGAATCTGACATTGGCCCACTCCACCTCAGGCGTGAATGTGTTGTCGTAGCGCAGTTGCGTGATGCCTTGAACCACGGCTGAGAAGCGGCCTGCTTCGGCCGTCAGCTGCACACCGAGCTTGCTGTCCTGATCAGTGCCCCAGCTGCGCGAATGACCGACGCCGTTCAGGTGCAAGGGGTTGGAGGTCACGAAGTCGGCTTTCTCGTAGTCCGAGTGCAGCACCCCCAGCGTGCCGAAGCCGTCGAGGGAAAAATCCGCTCCAGCGATGTCGCCGGCGGAAGCTACGCCGCAGGGGAGCGCGGCACAAAGCGCGATCAGGTTCAGGCGGTAAGACACGAAGGTCCGGTGTTTCTAGAGCTCAGGATCGAACTATATCGATTGAGAGACGCCCGTGGCCGTGCGCAATCGCGCAGTAATGCAAGCCGGTCGTGCGACAGCGCACAGTCGTGTACCGGCGTACTTTGTTAGGGTCAGGGCTGACTCGGAGTTCTCGCGTGGCCTGGAAGAAATCATTGCATCGCCGAGTGGCTCGTGCCGC
Organism: Gammaproteobacteria bacterium; assembly: GCA_040007735.1. GTDB lineage: Bacteria > Pseudomonadota > Gammaproteobacteria > Steroidobacterales > Steroidobacteraceae > JADGHX01. The sequence goes on from JBDTUL010000462.1 coordinate 1,297, forward strand.
CGAGCCTCAGTATCTATTCCCACTCATTGCGGTCGTGCTTCTGGCAGCGATCTGGGGAACGACGCTCGGATTGATCCGGCTCAAGTTCACCTCCGCCCAGGCGACGGCGGCAGTGGCTACCCGCGAGTTGCTCGACACCTACGAAGCCCAAATCGTCCGTGCGCTGCGCGAAATCGACCAGACGTTGAGTCTCGTCAAATACCGGCATACGCACGGCGGCGGAGGCGGCACGCTCGCCGAGCTCGGCGACAACGGGCTGCTGCCTCCGGACTTGCTCTTCGTCGTGAGCATTGCCGATCGCAACGGAGCGATCATCGACAGCACGCAGACTGTCGGGCAGCGGAACGTGAGTGAGCTCGACTACTTTCGCAAACAGCGCGACGCCGAGACGTTCCCGGTCGGGCAACTCCCGCGTGGCCCCACCGGCAGCGCAAAATTGGCATTCAGCCGCAGGCTGAGCGGCCCGGATGGCGCGTTCGACGGCGTAGTCATCGTCGAAGTCGATGCGGAGTACTTCGTCAGTGGCTATGAGGTCGCAAAGCTCGGCGAGCAGGGAGTGCTCGGCCTGATCGGCGTGGATGGCATCTTTCGCGTCAGGCGCACCGGGGGCTCGTTGTTCTCGGGAGACGCGATCGACTATGCGCAGATGGTGCCTGGCGCCGAGGGAGACGACGCTCACGCGACACTCTCTACCAGCAGTTGGGACACGGTACGGCGCTGGACTCTTGCGCGGGAAATCTATGGGTTTCCGCTTGCCGTGCTCGTTGGGCTCTCGGTCGATGAACAATTGACGGCTGCTCGACGGGACGCGCGCGAATATCTATGGCGTGCCGCATTGGGTAGCGTTCTGGTCGCGCTGTTGGCCGGAGTTCTAGGTCGCCTGAGCTGGCAGCTCGCCCGGAGCCGCACGCGCGAAGCCGAGGCGAAACTGGAGCATGCGCGGCGCGTGGAGTACCTCGCATATCACGACGGCCTCACCGGGCTTCCCAATCGCAGCCTGTTCAGCAAACTGCTGGCGCAGTCTATCAGCGAGGCGCATCGCTACAAACGGCAGCTCGCCGTGGCATTTCTGGATCTCGACCGGTTCAAGCAGATCAACGACACCCTCGGGCATGAAGCGGGAGATCAGCTGCTGCAGGAAGTGGCGAGGCGGCTCAAGGCCTGCGTTCGCGAGAGCGATACGGTCGCGCGCCTCGGGGGAGATGAGTTCGTGGTCCTGCTTCCCGAGCTCGGCGAGGCAGAGTATGCGGCGAGCGTGGCCCGCAAGATTCTCGCCAGCTGTGCGCGGCCCTTCACGCTACTCGGCCAGGAGTTTCGCGTCACGGCGAGCATCGGCATCAGTGCCTATCCCCTGGACGGTCTCGATGAGCAGACACTGACGAAGAATGCCGACATCGCCATGTACCACGCGAAGTCCGAAGGCAAGAACAACTTCCAGTTCTACTCCGAGAAGCTCAACGCCAATTCGCTCGAGCGACTGACACTGGAAGTCAGCATGCGGCATGCCCTCGAACGCAATGAATTCCGCCTTCACTATCAGCCCAGGCGGGATATCGTTGGCAACCGCATCACGGGCATGGAAGCACTGCTGCGGTGGGAGCATCCCGATCTGGGAACGGTGCTGCCCATGCGCTTCATGCCGGTCGCGGAGGAGACCGGGCTCATGGTGCCGTTGGGCAAGTGGGTGTTGAGGACGGCCTGTACGCAGAATGTGGCCTGGCAGAGGCAAGGGCTGCCTGCACTGATCGTTGCGGTCAATCTGACCGCGCGCCAGTTCCTGGACGAAAACCTGGTGCAGGATGTCATAGCGATCCTGCAAGACAGCGGCATGGAGTCGCGGCTGCTGGAACTCGAGATTACCGAGAGAGTGCTGACGCTCAACCTCGAGAAGACGCTGCCGATTCTCACGAAACTCAAAGCCGCGGGTGTGCGCATCGCGATCGACGATTTCGGCACGGGCTACGCCTCTCTCGCGACGCTCCAGGACTTCCCGCTCGACACGATCAAGATCGACCGATCGTTCGTTCGCGACTTCAATGTCGCAAGCGGCGATGCGGACCTTGCCGACGCGATCATCGCGATGGGCAAGAGCCTGAGTCTCACGGTAGTGGCGCAGGGCGTTGAAACCCGGGATCAGGCGGAATTCCTCCGCATCCACGCGTGCGATGAGCTGCAGGGTTTCTATTTCAAAAAGCCGTTGCCGGCCGAGGAGTTCACGCAACTGTTGTACGCGCAGAGTACGGGCGAAACGAGCACAGTCACTCGGATCGCCCCGAGTGCCGCGTAGCAAGGGCCGCGGCGATTACTCCTGGACCGGCGCTTTCCAGTCGCTAACGGGGATGAAATCCAGGCCCGCGATGCCGCCGTTGGGCGCGTAGCTCAAATTCACTTCCAGCAGACCCCCCTCGTAGCGCGCGCGGTAGCGGTACACCTGATCGCCACCCAGCTCCTTGCGGGCGAACAAGGCGAGCTCGCGTAGCGGTCCCAGGGACTTCAGGAGTTTTTGATTTGCGGACATCGTCTCTGCAAACTCCTGCTTCGAGACGAATGCGAACGCCCTGTAGTCGGCCTTTCCCTCGGACATTTGTTGCAGCAGGCTTTTGAGCGCTGCGGTGACCTGGGGCTCGCGATCTTCGATCGGAGCACCGGGCGGCTGCGCGAACTTCGGGTCCAGCATTCCCGCCACGTGACGCACGATTGCGGTGGGGTCTCCACTTTCGCTGTTCGCGAGCGCCACGAGGGTGAGCTCGTCGCCAAGATAGCGGATGACGAAGGACTGGAAGCCTTGCCAGCTTCCGGAGTGCCGCCAGACTTCCTGGCCCGCACTGTGCTCGAGAAACCAGCCGAAGCCGTAAGGATAACTGCGGCCGCTCGCGAGCCGGGCAGGCTGCGCAATCTCGGCCCAAGATTCGGGCTTGAGGAACCTGCGGCCGATCAAACCCGCATCCCAGCGTGCGTAATCGAGAACGGAGAGATAGAGCGAACCATCTGCAGTGGAATTCGCAGTGGGCGACACCCATTCTTGATTGCGCAGCTCGCCGTCGCTCAGCTGATAGCCTGCCGCCCGGTTGGGCACGATTGCACGATCGTCGATGAGGCGGGCGGTTCGCATGCCGAGCGGCGCGAAGACGCGCCTGGCGAGTAGATCGGCATAAAACTCACCGCTGACTCTCTTGATGAGAAAGCCGAGCGTGACGTAATCCGTATAGCTGAATTTCCAGTGGCTTCCCGCGGCAAAATTCAGCTCTTGTTTGTAGAGGATGCCGAGCAGCTGGTCATCGGTGTAGTCGGTGCGGAACTCGCCGTTCGGGGTCGCGGGCAGGCCGGAGGTATGGTTCAGGAGCTGTCTGACGGTAATCGGCGCCCACGTCCGCGGCGCCTCCGGCAGATACTTCCGAATAGACTCGTCGAGGCGGAGCTTGCCGTCCTCGACGAGGAGCATCACGGCGAGGGCCGTGAACTGCATGCCGACCGAGCCGGTCTCGAAAAGCGTATCGGGATGCACCGGCACGTAGTGCTCGAGGTTCGCGAAGCCGTAGCCTTGCGCGCGCACCATTTGCCCGTGTTGCATGATCGCGATCGCAAGCCCCGGGGCGTGCTGACGCGCGATCTCGGTGTTGATGTAATCATCGATCGCATCGGCGCGCGCGCCCGCTGCGAAGCCTGTGAACACGAGCAAGGCCAGAAGTTTCTTCATCGAGCGGATCCCCCTGCGTGGCATGACTGCAGGCCATGCAATGAAGGGGAACAATATATAGAAAAGACAGCAACTGTTGCTCAATCGCTCCGGTGGATTCCGCGCCTGATCGTGCCAGCCGAACAGACAGGGCGAACGCTGCGACCCGGTGCGCCACGGCCGGGCGCGCTGTTGCTTAATAGTGCGCCGACCCGCACAATTGTTGACTATGCGAGACAAAGTTCAGGTCGGCAATGTGGTGGCCATGA
>JBDTUL010000463.1:0-5218 GCA_040007735.1 Gammaproteobacteria bacterium
CTGCCTCAGCACCTATCTGCGTTGACGGAAACAGTGAGGTAGCCTGCCGATTGAAGCCGAGCACGCGGCCGTTCGGGTCCAGCATCAGCGCGGCATAGTCGGCGGCATCCAGCGCGGCCCGGCGAATGAACTCGTCGGTGGTGTCGTTGATCACCAGAAGCGCGAAGCGACGGCCTCTCTGAGCCACGTGCTGAACGCGCACATCCGTCACGCGAATCTGCTCGCCGACGCGGATCATCGTGAGTGGAGCGATGCCGCCGAAGCCAGCAATCAGCTCTTGAAGCACCTCCGGATAGGAAAACCGGATGATCTTGAAGAGGTCGCCACCCGTGACCTCCTCATCCAGCGCGCAGAAATTGGGGGCGACCTGCGTACTGGCACAGATCACCTGCGAGGTATCGGCGTCGACCAGCAGTGCCGGCAGTGGCAGCTGCTCGATGAGCGTCGTCCACAGATCCTGGCCGCGCTGGGCTTCGGCGCGAGCGGTGGCCAGGTGCGCGTACATTCTTTCGAAGATCGAACCCAGATGTTCCGCCGCGACGGCGCAGGCGATCACCAGGATGGCGAACACCTGCAGCAGCACCACGAAATAGCCCGAAGGAGCGTAGAAGCCCGGGAAGGGTGAAGTGGCGCCTGCGTTGCGCCCGAGAAGATCGCTGATATGCCCACCGACGCCCGGAAGTCCGGTGGCGTACCAGCGCAGCTCCGGCGCCTGCACGAGCGCAACGATAGTGACCACAGCAATGGTCAGCAGCGCCATCAGGTAAGGCTGCCAGCGCGAAATGAACACGGACCCGATCACCGGCAACACGAACACGGCCAGGAACATCGGATTCTGAAGTCCACCGCAATGCTGCCAGACGTAGCCGATGAAAATGATGCCGAGGGCATGCAGGGCGCTCAGGCCCCGTTGCCTCAGCGTCGTGCGCGGTTGACTGGGGGCGGAGGCAACGGTGAGACCCATATGCACGCCGCCGAGCGCGAGCAGGCCCCACGCGGCGCGGACTACATCGATGTCAAAAGGGGTAATCAACCACGGCAACACGATGGCGAGCAGGATCGCGAAAATGGCGAGCAGCCAGATGTCGTCCAGCAAGTGCACGCGTGGATCGCTCCACACGGGCGCTGGCAACAGCATCGTCTCATCGCCACTCTTCATCGCGAGCTCGCGGGCTGCGTCGTCGGTGGGGCAGGGCTACGCGAGGCAACCGTCGTGTCGGCCGGCCCGAAGGTGTTGTTGTCGAGGAACGGCTTCGAGATCACCTTGGGACCTTGTGCCGGCTGAAAGTCCTCCACGTGCAAGGCCAGCGCATGGGGGCGCAGCACCTGGTTGCGTCTGAGGATCGGCGAATCGCCGATCACATCGATGCCGTTGAACTTGGGCTGCAGGATGGTGTTCTCGGCCGCGGTGCTGGGCCCTTGCGCGTCGCCCAGCACGAAGGCCATTCCATAGCCGCAGTTGTGGATGCGATTGGAGCGCACGAGCGTGTTGCCCGAGCCTCGCACCATGATTCCATACGCCACCTGGCCATCGAGCTCATTGTTCTCGATGACGGCGGACCGGGCATTTTCCGCAATGATGCCCATCGACGCACCGCCAGTAATGCGGTTGCCGCGAATGACCGCGCCTGCGCCGACCACATGGATCGCCGCTTCGCGCGAGTTGATCAACTCGTTCCGCTCCACGAGCAACGACACGTTGCCGATGACCATGCCGGTGCGGTCGTCGCTGAATCGATTGTCACGCACGTTGATGGGCGTCCTGCCTGAGTCGGCGGCACTGCGCACGGCCCATAAGCCGGCGTCCTTGCTGCCCGAAAACTCGTTCTTCAAAACAGACGTGTTGCTGGCGGACGCGGCGAACCGCACGCCGATCCGGTTGTTCGCGAAGCGATTGCGTTCCAGCAGGACATCGCTCGCGTTCTCGGCAACTTCGACGCCCACATCGCAAGACTGCACAGTTGTGGACTGCAGGTGGAAGCGCGCCGCCCTCACGAGGATGGCTGCACCGGAGCAATTGCGAATCAGCAGGCCTTCAATGGTAACGTTCGCGCCGGCGACGTCCAGGACGGTGTTGCCCATCAGGGCCTGCGCGTCGATTTCCGCTCCGGGCTGCTGCGCCACGACGCGCAGGCCTCGCGCATTCACAATGGGCGGCAGCGCCGTCTCGACGGCTATTCGTTTCACCTGGATCGAAATGGTCGCGGCCTCCTTGGCCGACGCGGCCACAAACAGCGCTTCTCGCAAGCTCCCCGGCCCGCGATCGTTGCCGTTCGAAACGATGGCTGTCACGCCCTGAGTGCTGGGGCCGGGTGCTCTGTGCGTGGACTGGTACCAGCCACCCGCTCCCACGAGTATCGCGAGTGCGCCCAATACGATGACCGCGATCAACGAGCGACGACTAGCACGCATGACCCCTCCCCGATGCACGCTCCAGGACAAACACGGCGTGCCAGGAACGGTTCACTGCGTAGCGACCGAACCAGGCATCGATCGGCAAAGACAGCGCGCTCGCCACCGTGGTTGCGGCAGTGGCCAGGGGGCGCGGCAATCGTCGGATATACGGAAGCAACCTGTGTTTGAAAGGCGCCGGGTCGACGCCCGAGATGGCATGAACCCGCAGCCCGCAGTCGGCGAACAGTTCCAGATACTCACTGCGGTTGCGCGCGCGAAAGATACTCGAGTCGCAATGCTGAGCGGTCTGTGTGGGCGCCGCTTCGAGCAACACCATGCGGCCGTTCTCGGCCAGGTGGCTTGTCATTCGACGAAGGGCGGCGCGCAGCAGCGCCGGATCCAGAATGTGCTGGAGCACTGTCACTGCCAGCACCAGGTCGAACTCGCCGCCGGCGTCCAGGCCAGACAGGTCCTGTGTTTCAAACTTGCAGCGGGAATGCAGCCCAGCCTGTGCGGCGCGACGCCTCGCCTCAGCAATCATCGTCGGGCTGATGTCGATGCCAGTAACCTGCGCGCCACGGCTGGCCAGCAAGCGACTCCACCTCCCCACGCCACATCCCACGTCGAGCACGCGCGTACCGGGCTCTGTGTCGAGCCAGGGGCCCAGCGCCGCACGCTGGCAGATGTCGATCACCTTGTTATAGAACACCGGCATCCCGTATGAACAAACTGCGGCGAGGCCTTCGCCTTCCGCGGCAAACCGCCGCGCGCGATCCTCCCAGTACGAGACCGGGAAATAGAGCTTTGGTGCGGGCACACCACGAACGGTCATGCGACTCTCCTGGGATAGGATTCCGGCGAAGGGGCTTGCACAGCCTTGCGGTCCGAGTCGTAGTGATCCCGATACACGCGGCGCCCCCAGATTTGCAGCGACATCCAGTTGGCAAAGCCCACCGTCATGGGCACGATGTGCACGATTGCGTAGAAGAGATATAGCGGCACGATGGGTGCGGCGTACGCGCGTTCCGATTTTGGAACCACGGTAAACAACGCGAAGGCGCCCAGCGCGAGATAGCTGCCCACCGCGGAGATGAAGTAGGTGGGGTTGGTGTAGTTGTTGGTGGGGAGAATGTGCACGAGAAACATCTCGTCGAAACCGCTGATGAAGCTCACCACCAGCAGCGCCGCGCTCACCATTTTCACAAGATGCAACGCCAGCGACAGCACTCCCACGTAGATGATGAAGTGATACATCGCGAACGGCGCACGCCGGCTGATGCGCCAGATTTCCGGCAGCCGCTCGGCGTAGACCTTGATCATGCCGTGGTACCAACCGACCCGTTGCGAGAACCAGCGGCGCAGCAGGCCCGGCCCTTCGGTGGCGACGACGAGGCGCCCGTCGTAATAGATGGATTCGCCCCGGCTCAGCAGGATCATTGCATTCTCGAAGTCCTCGGCGTACACGGACAACGAATGCCTGGAGAGCGCGTAGCTGAGCGCCTCTCGTCGATAGATGGAAACACCCGACGTGATGCTGTAGTCGGCGAGGCTTTCGCGGCCCACGCCGAACGCCAGGGCGTACTCGAACGACTGGAAGCGGGCGAGAAATCCGTCGGGCTCGATCATGATCCGCGGGCACATGGCCGCCGCGCCGGTGCGCTGGAAGTCGCTGATGGCACGCTCCAGATCCACCGTGCTGCCTTCGTTGCGGCCGAGAATGCGAATGTCCGGGTCGATCACCATCACCGTTTCGATGTGGGCGGGCAGGCGTTCCAGCAGCCGACGCAGGGCGCCGGGCTTCTTGCGGTTGATGCCATCGTCGAAGCAGCGCCAGCCCGCCTGGTGAAGCCGGGCTACGGTGCGATCAGTGGAGCCATCGCTGATCAGCCACACTTTGTCGCGCCAGGGCGCGTACGCCTGCATGAATTGCTCGAGCTGGCCTTGCAGGTTGTATACGGAGGCGATGATCGCGTAGGGCCGCATCGGCACCACTTGCTTCGTGCCTTCTGGCATGGCGCCCGCGAGATCGATCGACACGTTGCGGGTGTCTTCGGTGGCATTGGCGGTGGCATTGCGGCGGCGGCGCATGAAGCGGCGAATGGCGAAGTCGATGGCGTCCGTGTAGACAATGAGATTCGCCAACCCGTAGATCACCAGCGAGAAGTTTTCCGCGCGCGCATTCGCGGCGGACAGCGCCACCCATAGCGCCAACAGGGCGCAGACACCCAATGGTGCGAATAGCTTTAGGCGTTGCCTGCCGGTCATGCCAGCGCGACAGCCGGTGAAACTGTCTTTCCGGAGGTGGTAGGAATGCGCAACTGCAACTCGCCGCGCACTTCACGCTCATCCGCGACGCTCACGCCGTGCTCGGCGAGCACCGGAATGGAAGCCAGAATCCATAACAGCGAGCGCACCCGGGAAGGCATGTGCGCGACTTCTTCCTGCATCGAGCACAGCATTTCTTCGAACCGACTTTCGATGCGCAGGATCACGTCGCTGACCACCGGGTCCATCGGCAGGATCTTCGCAGCCTGCTGCCATTTGATCATTGTTCCTGCGACGCGTCGCTCCGCCATGATCGTATACGGCAGGAGCCTGGGGTCTTTCGAGAAGGCCGCGCCGGAGAACGGAATGACGTAAGGATACATTCCGATCTCACAGCCGCGTCTCAACCACCGGTAGGCCTCGCGCAGTGTCTCTGCGACGTCGTCGAGGGTTGAGGCGGGCGAACTCAGAATCAGGTCGAGGAACGGCGTGATGCCGGCGTCGAGTGCCGCGGCGAGCATCGGCGCGATGTGCCGGTGAATCTGCGCTTTGTTGAACT
>JBDTUL010000464.1:0-5217 GCA_040007735.1 Gammaproteobacteria bacterium
GCCGCGCCAGCATCGCGGAAGTTCTCAATATGACGGTGACGGAGGCGCTCGCCTTCTTCGCGGATTCGCGCGAAGTCGCGCTGCGCCTCGCGCCGCTTGCGGACGTGGGCCTCGAGTACGTGAAACTCGGGCAGCCCGTGCCAACCCTGTCGGGTGGCGAAGCACAGCGTCTCAAACTGGCCGGGCACCTGGCCACCGCGAACACGGTTACCTCGAGCGTCACGCATCACGGCAAGCTCTTTCTGTTCGACGAGCCGACCACGGGGCTGCACTTCGAGGACGTCGCGAAACTTCTGCGGGCATTCCGCAAGCTGCTGGCGGCGGGGCATTCGTTGCTCATCATCGAGCACAACCTCGATCTCATTCGCGCAGCCGACTGGGTCATCGACCTGGGACCGGACGGCGGCGACCGCGGCGGAGAAGTCATTTGTGTAGGCACGCCGGCGGAAGTGCGGCTGAATACGCGCTCGTTCACCGGCCAGGCACTTGCGGCCTATGAGAGGGCGCTGTCGCAGGACGCGTCGCTGGTCGAAGCCATCGGCGCGCTGAACAGCGCCAGCGAATCGTTCAAGGGCAGCTTCGGTGTGGATGAGGCGCGCGCGAAGAGCGGCAAGGCGCTGAGCAAAGCCAAGGCGAACGGCGCCGCGCATAACTCCATCGTCATTCACAACGCGCGTGAGCACAATCTCAAGAACATCGATGCGACCATCCCGCGTGATTGCTTCACAGTGATCACTGGCGTGTCGGGCTCCGGAAAATCCACGCTGGCCTTCGATATCCTGTTCAACGAAGGGCAGCGACGCTACCTGGAATCGCTGAACGCGTATGCGCGGCAATTCGTGCAGCCCGCCGCGCGGCCGGACGTGGATGCCATCTATGGCATTCCACCCACTGTTGCCATTGAGCAGCGTACGAGCCGCGGCGGCCGCAAGAGCACGGTCGCCACACTCACTGAGATCTATCATTTCCTGCGCCTGCTCTATGTGAAGCTGGCCACGCAGCACTGCCCCGATTGCCACGTGCCCATCGAGCCGCAGAGCCCGGCCTCCATCGCGGCGCGCCTGCTGAAGGACTATCGCGGCAAGCGCATCGCGCTGCTGGCTCCGCTGGTCATTGCGCGCAAAGGGTATTACACAGACCTCGCGAAATGGGCAGCGAAGAAGGGCTTCAAGACACTGCGCGTCGATGGCGCGCACCTGTCGACGAAGCAATGGCCGCGGTTGTCGCGCTTCAAGGAGCACACAATTGAGTTGCCGGTCGCCGACCTCGAGGTCAGCGCAAGTTCCGACACGCAACTTCACGAGGCCCTCACCCGCGCTCTGGATTTCGGCAAGGGCATCGTGCACGTACTCGGCCCGAAATCCGACAAGGTGACGGTGTTTTCCACCAAGCGCGCGTGCCCTTCGTGCGGCCGCAGCTTCTCGGAGCTCGACCCGCGCCTGTTCTCGTTCAACTCCAAGCACGGCTGGTGCGAGAGCTGCTACGGCACCGGGGTCGAGATGACCGGCTTCGACGAAGAACAGACCGGCGAGGAAATCTGGTGGAACGAATGGCAGGAGCACGAGCCCGCTGCCTGCACAGTGTGCGATGGGCAGCGCCTCAACCAGGTGGCACTCAACGTGAGCTTCCGCGATCGAAGCATCGCCTCGCTCACGCGCGATCCCATCGAAGACTCCGCCAAATTCTTCGCCAGGCTGAAACTCAACGCACGCGAGCGGGAGATTGCGCGCGATCTGTTGGCTGAGATCGCGTCACGCCTCAAGTTCCTCGAACGCGTGGGCCTCGGCTATCTGTCGCTGGATCGTTCTGCGCCGACTTTGTCTGGCGGCGAGGCGCAGCGCATTCGGCTAGCCGCGCAGCTCGGGTCGAATTTGCAGGGCGTGTGCTACGTGCTGGATGAACCCACCATCGGGCTACATCCGCGCGACAACGAAATCCTGCTCGACTCGCTTGCGGAGCTCACCTCCCATCGCAACACGCTGGTGGTGGTGGAACACGACGAGGACACCATTCGCCGTGCGGATCACGTGCTGGATCTCGGGCCGGCTGCCGGCGTGCGCGGTGGAGAAATCGTTGGTGAAGGCAAGGTGGGGGATCTCATCAAGAACCCACGCTCGATCACCGGACGTTTCCTGCGGCAGCCGCTCATGCATCCCGAAACTCCGAACAGGCCGGTGGATGCCCGCACGGAGTGCCTCAAGCTCGAACGCATCGAGCTGCACAACGTGCGCAAGACGGATGTGCGCATTCCGCTCAGCCGCCTGGTTGTGATCACGGGTGTCTCGGGCTCGGGCAAGTCCACGGTCGCGCGCGATGTGCTGTATGCGAATTTGAAGCGCCTCGTTGTCGATTCCACAGGGTTTGGCGCCAGGAAAGGCAACGGGGCTGCCCCGATCAACGGCAAAGCGAAGAACAAAGACAAGGATCAGAACCCGCTCACGGGACGCGCCCGTGCGGGCACCGTGGTCAAACCGGTGAAAGTGAAGTCCGTCCCTGCGCTCATCGGCTGTCGCTCGCTACGTGGCGTGGAACTGGTGGACCGCGTGCTCGAAGTGGACCAAACGCCCATCGGCAAGACGCCGCGCTCTTGCCCGGCGACGTACATCGGCTTCTGGGATGAGATTCGCAACATCTACGCCGGCACCACGGAGGCGCGCATTCGCGGGTACACCTCGAGCCGTTTTTCCTTCAACACCTCCGGTGGACGTTGCGATGGTTGCGAAGGCCAGGGGGTCAAGACCATCGAGATGAGCTTCCTGCCCGATGTGAAGATTCTCTGCGACGTGTGCAACGGCCGGCGCTTCAATTCGGAAACGCTGTCGGTCACGTGGCGTGACAAGAACATCGGCGAAGTGCTCGCGATGAACGTGGACGATGGCGTGGAATTTTTCCGTGCGCACCCGAAGGTGCATCACGCGCTCAAGCTCCTGCAGGACGTGGGCCTGGGCTACCTCACCCTGGGCCAGCAGAGCCCGACGCTTTCAGGCGGCGAAGCCCAGCGCATCAAGCTGGTGACGGAACTGGCGAAGGTGCGAAGCGACGCCCCGCGCCTGCTGCGGCAGAAGGCCAAACACACGTTGTATGTGCTGGATGAGCCAACCGTTGGCCTGCACATGGCGGATGTGGAAAAGCTGATTCACGTGCTGCATCGGCTGGTGGATGCCGGCAACACAGCGGTAGTCGTCGAGCACAACCTCGACGTCATGGCCGAGGCTGACTGGATCATCGACATGGGCCCCGAAGCCGGCGACCGCGGCGGCCAGATCGTCGTTGAAGGCGCCCCGGCCGCCGTGGCCAAAAAGAAGGCCACCTCCCACACCGGCCGCGTCCTGCACGAGTTCCTGAAAGGCAGAACCCACCCGCCGATTCCCAGCAATATGCGAATGACAGCTACCGAAGCTAAAGTAGTGGCCTGAATCCAAGGCATGAACGCCACCGAGCCTCAGCGCGGCTTCGCTCGAGGGGTGGTCTGAGGGGATCTCAAAACGTAGGATTACGTTTTGAGAAGCTTCCGATGGACCGCTCGAGCGAGCGGTCCCCTCAGGCCACCCCTCGAGTGAAGCCGCGCCTCCGCAGAACCAGGCCGTTCATGCCCCGCGAACGGAGCGACAAACCCATGAAACATGACCTGGTGTGCTGGAAGTGCGGCTTCGCGCTGGCCGACCTGAGCCTGCCGTTGCGGCGGCTCGAGGAATGCCCGAAGTGCCGCTCAGAGTTGCACGTGTGCAAGATGTGCGTGGAGTACGACGTGCGGGTGGCCAAGCATTGTCGTGAGCCTACCGCTGAGGAAGTCAGCAACAAGACGAGTGCTAACTTTTGCGATCACTACAAACCCAGGTCGGCGGCGTATATCGCGCCGAACGTGGCTGAAGTGGACAAGGCCAAGGCTGAATTGGAAAAGCTATTCGGAAAGCGCTGAATTTTTCGCTCTCAGCCGCCCGGCGATTGAGAGGAAGCACTCGCTACGCCGCTCGAGGAGGCGCGACGAGGCAGCGCCAGGACGGGCGCTGCCAGGGAAACTCAACTCAATCAGTTCTTGCGAACCCGCTCGGCCAAGCGATCCAGCAACTTCGCAAACGGCGTGTTCTTCTGCACTTCGACACGCAAGTGCCGAACCCCGGTGTCATTGATGATCTCGCCGCGCCCGTTATCCATCTCGAGCTCGCTGGCGCCGAGAATCTCCAGCGTCTCCTCGAGCGTCTTGGCGGAACGCTGGTCTTTCGCACGCACCCGCCCGAGCGGCTTGTTCTTCTTGCCGGTGGCGGCGGTGCGCGGGGGCGCCTTGGCGGGTGCCGCCTTCGGCGGCGGAGGCGGCTCCGACACAACCGAGTGCGCCTCTTCGAACAACTTGAATTCGTCCACCTTCGGCTCGAGCACTTTCTTCTTCTGGAAAGAGCCCGTGGCGGCCTTGCTCTCTGCATCGCTCGCGCGGGACTTTTCCTGCGGGCTCACCGGAACCACCGCGACACTTGCGAACTCGGAGCGCACGTAATACGCCACCTGCTTCGCCGAGATGGCATCTGAGAAGAACCCAAGGCGCAGCCCATACCACTTGCGGCCCTCGCGGCTGCCTTCAACGGTGTACAGCGTGTACGCGCTGAAGATGGCAAGCGGCGGCACTTTGTCGAGCTCCACCGGCTGAACCGACCAATGCAACTGCACGGCGAACGAGACCGCCGCGTTTTCCTGGATGGCGGTCTTCAGCGCAAGCCGCGTCTGCGTGTCATCTGGCTTCAGCAGCGAAATGCCCGCACTCGCCTCATCAGGCGGCGCATCGGGCGGCCGGCGCTGTTCGAGAATTCTCAGTATCCCGGTGTCGGACAGCGATGACGAAGCCGGTGCCGGCGCCGCCGTCACCTGCACGCGCACGTTTGGCTTCACGGGAGGATTGATCGCTGCCGGCGCCTGCGCACGGACATTCATGTTCGTGGATTGCGGAGCGGCCGGCCGGCCGGCCGGTGGGCGCAGACCCGCCGGCACCTGCATCTGGCGCGTTTCACCGGTGGTCTCGTCGAGCGAGGCCATGACTTCGCGAACGTTGGAGCCATTGAGCGCATGCGGCCGGGCTACTGCGGGCTTGGCCTGCGGCGGCGGAACGGGCGCCGCAGTGGCAGCGGGCCGTTGCGGCTGCACGGGTGCGCGCGGCGCTGGAATCGGGGCGCGCGCGGCAGGAGCGGGCGGGGCGGGCGATGCCACCGCTCGTTGCTGAACGGGTGC
>JBDTUL010000465.1:0-5211 GCA_040007735.1 Gammaproteobacteria bacterium
CGCAGAACAAAATGACTTGAGTCCTCGCATCGAAGCGCATCGCTGTTTGATAGCTCGATGGTCCTGCTCGACGACGTTGTTAAGATATCGACGTGTGCGCACTGTCACTTGCCGCCAGCGATGATCTTCCTCACCCAGCAATCGCAAGCCTCGAAGGGTTGCTTTATTCCCGTCGATGTTGATCTTCTCAGGCCACGGGATGTGTCCACGGGCTACAACAGCACGTAAAAATGCCTGGGAAGACTCCATGTCGCGATTGATACAGAGGAGAGACCCAACGGACTTTCCATTCTTGTCCACGGCCCGAAATAGGTAATGCCGACCGCCACGGACAGACACAGCGGTTTCGTCCATGCGCCATGACCTGCAAGGAGGCCGGGCAAAGCGATCCCATCGGCGCTCGTACTCCGACGTATACCGCAGCACCCAACGCATGATTGTCGTGTGACAGACAACGACGTCGCGCTCGGCCATCATCGCGGCCAAATCGCGGTAGCTCAGCCGGTAGGTGATGTACCAGCGAACGCAGGTTTCGATGATCTCAGCTGAGAAGCGACGGGATCGATAAATGCCGTCTCGCTCTATCGGCCTGGTCATTCGCCCCCTTTGCCTGAAAAGGGCGCGGATTCACGGGTCAACCCGCCAATGCACCAGAACCCAGGGGGTCCGTCAGAATGGTCCGTTGGCCGGCGATAGCTCGCGATAGGTAGCGAGCGAAAAGTGGCCCCGGAATAAGGACTTAGGTTGGATTTTCGATAGCGGTCGATTGAGGGCGAAAGGTCTTGCTTTATTCCCACTCAATGGTCGCAGGTGGCTTTCCGGAAACGTCGTACACCACCCGCGAGATCCCCGCGACCTCATTGCAGATTCGCCGCGAGACGATATCGAGGAAGTCGTACGGCAACCGCGCCCAGTGCGCCGTCATGAAGTCGACGGTCTCCACCGCACGAAGTGCAATCACGTAGTCATAGCGACGCCCGTCGCCCATCACCGCAACCGAGCGCACCGGCAGGAACACGGCGAACGCCTGGCTCGTCTTGTCGTAAAGATCGTGCTCGCGCAGCTCTTCGATGAAAATGCTGTCGGCCTTGCGCAGCAGATCCGCGAATTCTTTGTGCACCTCGCCGAGGATGCGCACGCCGAGCCCCGGGCCAGGGAACGGATGCCGATTCACCATGGAGACCGGCAAGCCGAGCTCCGCGCCGAGCTTGCGCACTTCATCCTTGAACAACTCGCGCAGCGGCTCGACGAGTTTCATGCGCATGTTGGCGGGCAGCCCACCGACATTGTGATGCGACTTGATGACGTGCGCCTTGCCCGTGCGCGCGCCAGCGGATTCGATGACGTCCGGGTAGATGGTGCCCTGGGCAAGAAAATCCACGCCGTCGAGCTTGTGAGACTCTTCGTCGAACACTTCGATGAACGTGCGCCCGATGACCTTGCGCTTCGCCTCAGGGTCCGCCACACCTTTGAGTGCCGAGAGGAACCGCGATTCTGCGTTCACGCGAATGACGCGCACACCCAGGTTGTTTGCGAACGTGCGCATGACGTCGTCGCCTTCATTCAGGCGCAGCAGGCCAGTGTCCACGAACACGCACACGAGCTGATCGCCAATGGCCTTGTGCAGAAGCGCGGCAACCACCGACGAATCCACGCCGCCGGAAAGCCCGAGCAATACCTTGCCCGTGCCCACCTGCGCGCGCACGCGCGCAACGGCATCTTCGATGATGTTGCCGACACGCCAGCGATCCGCGCACCCGCAGATATCCCGCACGAAACGTTGCAGGAGGTTCGAGCCCTGCTTCGTGTGCGTCACCTCGGGATGAAACTGAACGCCGTAGAAACGACGGCGCTCATCGCTCATGGCCGCAAGCGGCGCATGGTCTGTGACCGCCGTTGCGATGAAACCTTCGGGAAGCGCTTCGACGCGGTCGCCGTGGCTCATCCAGACATCGAGCACGGCGCGATCCTGGTTATCCCGGCGATCCTGAAGGTCGCCGAACAAGCGGCACCCCCGCTTCGCCTTCACTTCGGCGTAGCCGAACTCGCGCTTGCTGGACGTGGCGACGCGCCCGCCGAGCTGCTTCGCCATGGTCTGCATGCCGTAGCAGATGCCGAGCACCGGAACGCCGAGCCGATACACTTCCTCAGGAGCTTTGGGAGGCTGCGCATCCGTGACGGATTCCGGCCCACCGGACAGAATGATTCCGCGCGGCTTGAAGAGCCGAACGTCTTCATCTGAAACATCCCACGGAAGCACTTCGCAATACACGCCGATTTCACGCACGCGCCGCGCGATGAGCTGCGTGTACTGCGCACCGAAGTCGAGGATCAGAATCCGGTCGGCGTGGATATCCGGATGAGCTGCGGTTGCCTGAGTCGAATCGGAAGCCATCGGATGCGCCACGCTTTGCATAGATTCACGACACTCGGTAGTTCGGCGCCTCTTTGGTGATGCTCACATCGTGAACGTGGCTCTCGCGCACGCCCGCGTTGGTGATACGCACGAAATTCGGCTTGGTTCGCAGATCGTTGATATTGCGGCTGCCGGTGTAGCCCATGGCCGCGCGCAACCCGCCTGCGAGCTGCGTGAGGATCTGCACCACACTGCCCTTGTAAGGCACGCGGCCTTCCACACCTTCCGGCACGAGCTTCTCGAGCTCCGTAGCCGCGTCCTGGAAATAGCGGTCCGCAGAGCCGTGGCGTTCTGCCATGGCGCCGAGCGAACCCATGCCGCGATAGGACTTATAAGACGCACCCTGATACAGCTCGACATCGCCGGGTGATTCCTCGGTGCCTGCGAACAGGCTGCCGATCATCACTGCATGCGCGCCGGCCGCCAGCGCCTTGGCGAGATCGCCCGAGAAGCGAATGCCGCCGTCGGAAATGACGGGCACATCCAGCTTCGCAATGGCTTCGGCAACCATTGAGACGGCGGAAATTTGCGGCACACCCACACCCGCGACGATGCGCGTGGTGCAGATGGAGCCAGGACCAATGCCAACCTTCACCGCATCCGCGCCCGCATCGATGAGCATGTGTGCGGCTTCGGCTGTGGCGATGTTGCCGGCGACGATCTGCATGTCGCCCCAACGGGCCTTGATGCGCGCGACCATGTCGATGACACCCTTCGAATGCCCGTGTGCGGTGTCCACAATTACGAGATCCACACCGGCATCACGAAGTGCAGCCACGCGATCGAGCGTGTCCGACGTAGTGCCGACCGCGGCGCCGACGCGCAGGCGCCCGCCTTCGTCTTTGCACGCGCGCGGGAATTCGGTGGCCTTCTGGAAATCCTTCACTGTGATCATGCCGGCGAGATCGCCATTGCCGTTCACGACCAGCACCTTCTCGATGCGGTGTTTGTGCAGCAGGCCCAGCACCTCTTCCTTCGGCGCGTTCTCACGCACCGTGACCAGGCGCTCCTTCGGAGTCATCACCGAGGACACCGGCGCATCGAGCTTCTCTTCGAAGCGCAGGTCGCGATGGGTGACGATGCCGACCACTTTCTTGCCCACCACCACCGGCACGCCGGAGATGCCGCGCGCACGCGTGAGCTCCAGCACCTGGCGGATGGTCATGTCCGGCGAGACCGTATAGGGGTCTTTGATGACGCCGCTTTCGTATTTCTTCACGCGGGCTACTTCGATAGCCTGCGCTTCGATCGACATATTCTTGTGGACGATGCCCATTCCGCCTTCCTGCGCGATGGTGATGGCGAGGCGAGCCTCGGTCACCGTGTCCATCGCGGCGGACAGCATTGGAATGTTCAGGCGGATTCGGCGCGTGACCTGCGTGGACAAGTCGGTTTCGCGCGGCAGGATTTCCGAATAAGCCGGAACTAAAAGGACATCGTCGAAGGTGAGTGCTTCTTCGAGGATTCGCATGGACCGCCAGGTACCGGCCTGTGCCGGAAATACCCCCGATACGGGGGGATTAGATTGGCGCGCGATTGTACGCATCCGCCCCCCACCGGTAAACGGATGGCGGGAGCTGTGTTAGGGTGTCATCCGGGACTTTTTGGGCCGGCGCCCATAGCTACTGGATCAGCTGAAGATTCACCCCCGCGACGCCATGGCCAATCCAACCCCTTCGAACGTGTCGGCCGCCGCGGCACCCCCTGAACGCGCCGTTTACACGGTGTCGCGCCTCAACCGCGAGGTGCGCCTGCTGCTCGAGCACGGCATGCCGGTGGTGTGGCTCGAAGGGGAGCTCTCGAACTACTCCGCCCCCGCCTCCGGCCACTGGTACTTCTCCATGAAGGACCGGGACGCCCAGATTCGCTGCGCGATGTTCCGCCAGAAGAACATGGGTGTCGGGTTTACCCCCAAATCCGGGCAGCACGTAGTGGTGCGCGGCCGCGTCACGATGTACGAGCCGCGCGGCGACTACCAACTCATCGTCGAGCACATGGAAGAAGCGGGCGTCGGCGCGCTCAAGCGCGAGTTCGAGCGCCTCAAAGCCAAGCTCACAACCGAAGGCCTGTTCGCGCTGGACCGCAAGCGAGCGCTGCCACGCTTTCCCCGCAGCATCGGCGTGGTTACCTCGCCTACCGGCGCTGCCATTCGGGACATCCTGCATATTCTGGCGCGGCGGTTTCCTCCCGCGTCGGTGGTGATCTATCCGACTCCAGTGCAGGGCGCGGCCGCGATTCCCGCCATCATCGAAGCCATCGCCACTGCCAACGCGCGCGCCGAGTGCGATGTGTTGATCGTGGCGCGCGGCGGCGGCTCGCTCGAAGACCTGTGGGCGTTCAACGATGAGGGCGTGGCGCGCGCCATTCACGCGAGCGTGCTGCCGGTGGTGAGCGGCATCGGGCACGAGGTGGACTTCACCATCGCCGATTTCGTGGCGGACGCGCGTGCGCCAACGCCTTCCGGCGCAGCGGAGCTTGTCGTTCCAGATCGCCACGCGTGCTTGGATGTGCTGGTGCGTACTGCTGATCGGCTTTCCGTAGCGATGCGACGCGAGTTGCGCACGGTGTCGAGCCGCTTCGACGCAGCCTGCATGCGGCTCAAAATGATGCATCCGGGAGCGCGGCTCACCCAGCAGGAGCAGCGCCTGGAGGGGACGGCGAGCCGGGCTGTACCACGGACCGCGCGGTGTGAGCGCGGAATCGGTCACACGCTTCGCCTGCATGGCAGACCGACTGGGCGGAGCGACTGGCGTCTCATTCGTCGTTAGGCCGCCTGGGGCTAGGCAGGCGTCACC
>JBDTUL010000466.1:0-5209 GCA_040007735.1 Gammaproteobacteria bacterium
CGCTTTCTTCACCGTCGAAAATGACGCGCCCGAGAAATTCCAGGTTGACCTGGTGGACGATGCCCGTGTTCGGCGGCACCACCTGGAAATTGTTGAGCGCGGTCTGGCCCCAGCGCAAGAACGAATAGCGCTCGCCGTTGCGTGCGAATTCGATGGTGTTGTTGTGGCTGAGCGCGGAAGCCGTGCCGTATTCATCTACCTGCACGGAGTGGTCGATGACCAGTTCGACAGGCGCCAGCGGGTTCACCTTCTCCGCATCGCCGCCGAGCCGCACGATGGCATCGCGCATGGCTGCGAGGTCTACGACGCAGGGGACGCCTGTGAAATCCTGAAGGATGACGCGGGCCGGTGTGAACGCGATTTCGTAAGAGGGCAGCGCCTGCGGATCCCAGTTGAGCAGCGCTTCGATATCGGCGCGTGTGACGTTCACGCCATCTTCGAATCGCAACAGGTTCTCGAGCAGAATCTTCAAGGAGTACGGGAGGCGTGCGACCTTGTCCTGCGGCAGGGCGTCCAGACGCCAGATCTCGTAAGACCGATCACCGACCTTGAGCGCCGAACGCGCCTTGAAGCTATCCGCCATGCTGTCCTCCACCAATGAAACGTCCCGAATCTGGAGCCTGCCCGAGCAATGGCCGCCTACTGCGGCTACGGCGCCCAATGCTCGGCCAGGCTCCTGTAATTATATCGGGCTGCGCGGTCACGCGGCCGCTCGATTTGTCTCGGATTGCGACACCGTTTCGATGACGCCGCCACCGAGGCAGCGATCCGCGTCGTAGATCACGGCGTACTGGCCGGGCGTTACCGCTCTCTGCGGGGTGTCGAAGACGATGCGCGAGGTGCCGTCGGCGGCTTTTTCGAGCACGGCGGGCTGATCCGGCTGCCGGTAACGAACCTTTACGGTGCACCGGAACGGGCTGTCGGGCGGGAGATCGAGCCAATGCAGTGGCCCGGTGGTCAGCGAGTGGCTCGTCATCAGCGGGTGGTCGTGGCCCTGAACCACCACGAGCGTATTTCGGGCGCTGTCTTTGACGGCAACGTACCAGGGCGCTTCGTCGCGGCCGCGCTTTCCGCCGATGAGAAGCCCTTCGCGCTGGCCGAGCGTGTAGAACGCCAGCCCTCGGTGGGTGCCCAGGCGTTCGCCTTCGGGCGATTCGATGGGGCCCGGGTCATCCCGCAGGAATTTGGCCAGGAACTCGCGGAAAGGCCGCTCGCCGATGAAACAGATGCCCGTGCTGTCCGGTTTGTCGAAGACGGGAAGTCCTGCGCGCCGGGCGAGCTCACGCACCGACTGCTTCTCGATCTCGCCCAGCGGCATCAGCACGCGGGCGAGGTCCGCTCGCTCGACGGCGTGAAGGAAATAGGACTGGTCTTTCGATCCGTCACGCGCTTTCAGCAACTGCGTGCCCGACGGGCCGTGGATCAGCCGGGCGTAATGTCCGGTAGCGAACCATTCGCCCCCGAGTCGCGCGGCGTAACGAAGCGCGACACCGAACTTGATCTCCCGGTTGCAGAGGACGTCGGGATTCGGTGTGCGGCCCGCGCTCTGCTCGCGCAGGAAATAGTCGAACACACGATCGCGGTATTCGGCCGCGAAACTCACTCGATGAAGGGGAATGCCGAGCTCGCGCGCTACGGCGCGGGCGTCCTGGTAGTCGCGGGCGGACGTGCAGTAGACATCGTCGTCCTCTTCGTCCCAATTGCTCATGAAGAGGGCGTGCACGTCGTAGCCCTGTTCCTTCAGCAGCAGGGCGGCGACGGCGGAATCGACGCCGCCGGATAAACCGACAATTACGCGGGATCGGGACGCGACAGGAGGGGCCACGGGCATGGCCCAATTGTACCCGCTGCGGCTTGCTAGAGACTTACAGCGCGGACCGTAGTGGCGGTCTGGAGGTCGAGGCAGGCAACCGCGTCGAGCGGGAGGCGCTTGCCGCCGAGGTAGTCATCGACGCAACGGAGCACCAGCGGGCTGCGCAGGCGCGGTTCGCGCTGGTGAAGGTCCGATCGGCTGAGCCAGTGGGTGGTAACGATGCCCCGGTCGAGGGGCTGGAGCGGGTTGTGGTCGACAACCGTGCCGCTAAAGGCGAAGCGGAGCGTGGTGCGGCCATTATCCGGATTCAGCCAGAGGTAGGCGCCGAGCAGCGCCACCGGCAGGAAACGCCAGGCCGATTCCTCCTGCACCTCGCGAACGACGGCTTCGAGCAGGGTTTCACCGGTTTCGACGTGCCCTGCAGGCTGGTTGAACACCAGCCGGTTCTTGATGCGCTCTTCGACGACGAGGAACCGGCCACGCTCTTCCGTGACCGCGGCGACCGTGACTTCGGGCTTCAGCGGCATGCGGCCGATTGCAGCCGTGCTGTTGCCGTTCTCGTTAGCCATGAGCCGGGAGCCGGGGGTTAACCGCGCCGTGCCGCGCGCAGCCCGTGCTCCGGGGCGCTCGCGTTCCAGACGTTGTCGAATTCGGTGAGATAGAGTTTGGCGACGGGTGGATTGTTGAAGTCCGCAATGCCATCCCAGGTGTCCGCCCGCATGCGGAAGACGATGGCGCGGTCGTCAGCGATCAGGTAGGCCGAGGCCCGCTGAGGGGCATCGCCCGTCACGTACCGGATGTCGATGCAGCTGGACAGCCGCCGACCCATGGCGACGAACCGGTTGCTGTCGCGCATGACGCGAGACGGCTCCACCAGCAGTACCCGAACCTTGGCGAAGCTCCGGGCGAGCACGAAATGCTTGATGATCTCGAGGAACGGGCTCTGGTCGTAAAGATCAGGCTCGAGATCGGGGGTGTAGATGGAAATGAGCCGCTGGGCGGACGCTGCCGCCTTGTTGACCGCGGCACGCGCCTCGGACAGCGAGGTGAGCACAGTCAGGGTTTCGGAGGATTTGACGACCGGCGTGCCGGCGGCGGATTCCGGCGCATAGCGCGCACTCGCGAGTTGCGCGAGAGCGTTGGTTGCGTCCGTTTCCCCGGGTGCCGTCACTTGATCGAAAGCCTGGTGTCTTATCCTGCGCATTGGCAGGCTCGGCGATCTTAGAAACTTGGCCGCGGAACCCCAGCCGAGTCGTTCACGTTTTCGCCCGACGTGCATGCCCCAGCGCATGCAAACCGTGGCGTGGTTCGCACTTTCCCGGCGGAGAGCGCGGGGTCAGACCTCTTTCGCGAGCCGCTCGGCCAGGCCCGTGTAGTCCTGCGGGCGCAGGGCCTTTAGTCTCGTCTTTTCCGCCGCCGGCAAGGGCAGGGTGTCGATGAAGGCGCCCAGTGCCTGCTGCGTGATGGCCTGGCCGCGGGTGAATTCCTTGAGCAGTTCGTAGCCGGAGGGCACCCCTGCCGCCCGCAACACCGTCTGCACCGCCTCGCCGAGCACTTCCCAGGCCGGCTCGATATCTTCGCCCAGGCGCGCGGCGTTGACGTCGATCTTGGTGAGGCCCCGCTCGAGCGCCCGCCAGCCGATGAGGGCATGCGCCAGTGCCACACCGAGGTTGCGCAGGACCGTGGAGTCCGTGAGATCCCGTTGCCACCGCGAGATCGGCAGCTTGTCCGCAAAGTGACGCAACAACGCGTTGGCGACGCCGAGATTGCCCTCGGCATTCTCGAAGTCGATGGGATTCACCTTGTGCGGCATTGTCGAGGAACCGACCTCGGCAGCGTTGGGGCGCTGACGGAAATACCCCAGTGAAATGTAGCCCCAGAAGTCACGACTCAGGTCGATGAGCACCGTGTCGAGTGCGGCGACAGCGTCGCAGTACTCGCCGATCCAGTCGTGCGGCTCGATCTGTGTGGTGTAAGCGTTGTATTGCAGGCCGATCGATTCGACGAAGCGGCGATTCACGGTCAGCCAGTCCACATCCGGCGCGGCAGCGATGTGCGCATTGTAGTTGCCCACTGCGCCATTCCACTTGCCGAGAATCGCAACGCTTTGCCAGCGCTGTTGCGCGCGACGAATGCGCGCAACGAAGTTCGCTACTTCCTTGCCTACGGTGGTGGGGCTGGCCGGTTGCCCGTGTGTGCGCGCGAGCATTGGAATATCCGCGTAACGATGCGCGAGAGTTGTTAGCGATGCCGCCAGTTTCTCAACCGTCTGCATGAGCACGACGCGCGACGCCGCGAGCAACCGCGCGTAACTGACATTGTTGATGTCTTCCGACGTGCAGCCGAAATGCACCAGTTCGAGCGTTGCCGGGGACGCACCGACTGCACTCAACTCGTTGCGAACGTAGTACTCAACAGCCTTCACATCGTGATTGATGGTGGCTTCGATTTTCTTCACGGCCTCGGCAGCCTCGGCCGGCGGATCGTGAGCCAGCTCGGCGGCGCGCGTGCGGACGGCTGCCGGCAACGCCGAGCCCGCGAAGCGCGGCACCGAACCCGCGAGGTGTATCAGCCAAAGCGCTTCGACGCGGATGCGCTCACGGATCAGGCCCGCTTCGGAGAGGTGCCCGCGCAGGGGCTCGGTGGCCGCGCGATAGCGGCCGTCCACGGGCGAGAGAGCGTCGAGAGAAGTCGAAGCCATGAGTTCTGAGGAAGTCTGACGGATGTTAAGATTCGCAATCTTAACGCATCTCGCCGCCCGACCGGCCGCGAGCCGCTGGATTGTTACGGTACCGGAGCTCTTTGCATGACGACTTCCTTTCGAACCGAGCGCGACAGCATGGGCGAGCTCAAAGTGCCGGCGGACGCCCTTTGGGGCGCGCAGACACAACGCGCCGTGCAGAATTTTCCCATCAGCGGGCTCGCCATGCCGCGCGCCTTCATTGCGGCGCTCGGCCTGGTCAAGCAGGCGGCGGCTCGCGCCAACACCCGGCTCACGCTGCTGAACGGCGAAGTGGCCGGCGCCATCGATGCCGCGGCAGCCGAAGTGTCGGCGGGGAAGCACGACGCGCACTTCCCCATCGATATTTTCCAGACCGGCTCCGGCACCAGCACCAACATGAATGCGAACGAGGTCATCGCGCGCCTGGCAACGCAGCGCCTCGGTCGTCCGGTGCATGCCAATGACGAAGTGAACATGGGCCAGAGCAGCAACGACGTCATTCCCACCGCCATTCATGTGAGCGCCGCGCTGCTGTGGCGCGAGACCCTGCAGCCCTCGCTGCAGCAGCTGGCCACGGCCTTGCGCAACAAGGAAAAGCAGGTCGGGCATATCGTCAAGACCGGCCGCACGCATCTGATGGACGCGATGCCGGTGACCTTCGGTCAGGAAATTGC
>JBDTUL010000467.1:0-5207 GCA_040007735.1 Gammaproteobacteria bacterium
GATGCGTCTGCGGAACATCGGTTCGATTGTGCAGGGCAATGCGTTGCTGGAAGCGCGCACCAATCTCGCTCCGGAATACATCCGGCAGGTCGTGCGAAACGGCATCATGGGCATGCCGCGCATCACTCGCGCGGAACTCTCCAATTCCGAGCTGCAGGCCGTGGTGAGTTATCTTTCGCACGTCGAGCAAGTCAAATAACAGGAGTGACGAGTATGGATACTGACGCGCGTCTCGCGACGCTCGAGGAGCGTGCGCGGTCACTCATCTCAAGCGAGGACGCAAGTCACGACTGGCTGCACGTGTGCCGAGTCAGGAACTCGTGCCTGAGCCTGGGTCG
Source organism: Gammaproteobacteria bacterium (assembly GCA_040007735.1). Classification (GTDB taxonomy): domain Bacteria; phylum Pseudomonadota; class Gammaproteobacteria; order Steroidobacterales; family Steroidobacteraceae; genus JADGHX01. Next base: position 339 of record JBDTUL010000467.1, read on the forward strand.
CGAAGCGGGTGCCAACCTGATTACCCTGATGCCGGGGGCACTGTTGCACGACGTCGTCAACATCAAGAAAGACGATCCGCGCCGCAGCCGCGCCAGCCGCCTCGCGGCGGAAGCGGCGGCGCCTGTTCTCGCGGAATGCGGATACACCGTACCCGAGGTCGAGGCGATACAGGTGATCATCGAAGAGCACAGTTATTCCGCCAACCTGCGCGCCACCACACTGGAGTCCGCAGTGCTGCAGGACGCGGACCGGCTCGACGCGCTCGGCGCCATCGGGGTCTTCCGGGTTGCGACCAGCGGGAGTCGCATGGGGTCGAGCTACTACCATCCGGAGGAGCCGTTCCCCTTGGGGCGGGAGCTGAACGACCGGAAATACTCGATCGATCACTTCTACAGGAAGATTCTCGAGCTGCCGAAAGGGTTCAACACCGAGCCGGGTCGGCGCGAAGCCCAGAGGCGAGTGAACTTCACTCTGCAGTTCCTGGAGCAGTTGCGCACTGAGCTGGCCTGAGCTCAGGGCGTACAATTCAGCTCATGCGCAGACGAGACTTCCTGATAGGCACTTCGATGACTGTGGCTTGCATCGAGGCAGCGGCGACGTACGCGGCCACCGGCACCAGATTCGACGCACCGATCCCAGTGCCAGTCAGCTCCGCAATGCCGATTGGAGTGGTGTTCTTTACGCCTCGCTATCCACAGTCAGTCCAGTTCGCTTACGAGCTCGCGGCGCTTGGCGCGCGGGCGTTTAGTACTGATTGTGATGTTGTTCGGCTTTGGCGAGGACCGGTGGGCGAGTGCTTTGCCGCCGGTGTCACGAGCATGGCCGGGATCACCTTGCATTCCCATCTCGACATTCTGCGAGAGGCGAGTCGTGAGTTGGGCCTGAAGGTGGTGAAGGAGGCGCTGCATACCACCGCGACAGGAACGCTGGCGTCGTGGGTTATAGGTCGCCGGGCGGCGTGAGAGCCCTTCCTCAGAAAGGCAGCTGCAGCGCCGCTGCGAGCCGATGCGCCCATTCCTCGGCGCCTGCATCGGCAGCGATGAGATCCTGGCGCATCTCGATCAGAATGGCCGGGTTGCCTCGATTGTCGCCGTAGACGAGCAGGCCATACTCGTCGTCCGGCCCGACGTTGTAAGGCACGTTGGCGTCGACAACCAGCGATGCGTCGCCCGTCCTCAACCGCTGGATGATGGTTTTCGCAAGCGCCTCGCCGCTGCCAAACAGAACCCCCGCATGCCAGGGCCGCGCGACGCCGTGATAGACCGGCGTGAAGCTGTGAACCGCCACGATCACCACCGGTAGCCCGGCCCTTTGGCGTCGTTCGAGGTGCTGTTCCACCCGATCGTGAAACGGCCTGAACATCGTTTGCGTGCGCCGCTGCCGCTCGTCGTCAGAGAGGCCAACGTTGCCGGGAATGTCGGTCGCTTCGGAACGCGCAACGATGCTCTCGGGTACGTGCAGCGGGCGATTCAGGTCGATGAGCAGGCGCGAGAAGGTGCCCAGGAACGCGGGTGCATTCAGAAGTCTCGAAAGACTTCGCGTTACTTTCGCCGCGCCGATGTCCCAGGCAATGTGCCGCTCCAGCTCTGATTCCGGCAGGCCGAGCCCGTTGTAGTGCTCCGGCACATGGTTCGATGCGTGCTCACAGAGCAACACGAGGGGCGACGCGGCGGTTTCGTTAAGGGCTTCGAAGGGCGCCATCCGGTCAGGTTCCGCAGAAGGTCTGCAGAACGCGCTCGGCCGGCTGCGGCGGCTGCTCGTACCCGGCGACACCAGGCTGGTCGTCGTAGGGATGCTGCAGGATTTCGACGAGCTGATTGAAAGGCCTCAGATCATCGCCGTCAGAAGCCGCGTTCAGCGCAGCCTCCACGCGGTGATTGCGAGGGATGAAGGCGGGGTTCACGCGACGCATGCTCGCTACGCGGTCAGCAATGCTCTGTGAGTCTTTCGCGAGGCGTTGGTGCCACTCCTGCAACCAGCCATCGATGCCCGATGTATCGGTGAACAACTCGTGCAAGGGCGTCTGCTGACCTAAGTTCTCCGCCGCGAACGCAAGCCTGCGGAACGTCAGTGTGAAATCCGCCTTGGCTTCCTGCATCGTGGCGAGCAGGCGCTGGATGAGTTCCGCATCGCCTTCCATCGCCGATGAGAGGCCGATCTTGCGACGTGCCGCTTCCAGGAACTGCGCATCGAACCGCTCCATGAAGGACTGAACCACTTCCGTGGCGAGAGCAACGGCTTTGTCAGCATCCGAATCGATGAGCGGCAGCATCGTCTCCGCCAGTCGCGCGACGTTCCACTGCGCGATGGTGGGCTGGTTTGCATAGGCATAGCGCCCATTGCGATCGATGGAGCTGAATACCGTTTGGGGATGGTATTGATCCATGAACGCGCACGGGCCGTAGTCGATGGTCTCACCCGAGATCGTCATGTTGTCGGTGTTCATGACGCCATGGATGAAGCCAACGCGCATCCAGTGCGCGATGAGCGCAGCCTGGCGATCTGCGACGGCCTTCAACACTGCCAACGCGGGCACTTCGGCGTCGCGCGCTTCGGGATAGTGTCGCGCGATCACATAGTCCAGCAGCTCACTTACGCCATCCTGATCCCCGCGAGCCGCAAAGTATTGAAACGTTCCCACACGCACGTGGCTCGCGGCCACGCGAGTGAGCACCGCGCCGGGCAACACGCGCTCGCGAAACACCTGCTCGCCAGTGGCGACCACGGCAAGCGAGCGCGTGGTGGGGATGCCGAGGGCGTGCATCGCTTCGCTGATGACGTATTCCCTCAGCATCGGCCCCACAGCCGCGCGGCCATCGGCCGAGCGCGAGAACGGCGTGAGCCCCGCGCCTTTCAGTTGCAGGTCCCGCAGCACACCGTCGCGCCCTCTGACTTCACCGAGCAGGATGGCGCGCCCGTCACCGAGCCGCGGCACGAAATTGCCGAACTGATGCCCCGCGTACGCCATGGCGAGCGGCTTCGCACCCTCAGGCAACTGGTTGCCGGACAGCAGAGCCGCCGCTTCGCGCTCGATGAGGTCTGGCTCGAGCCCCAGTTCCTGCGCCAGGGGCCGGTTGAAGACCAGGAGCCGCGGGCTCGAGACGGGGGTTGGCTCGACGCCGGCGTGAAAGCGGGGCGCCAGCGCGGAGTAGCTGTGTTCGAAGCCGATTTGCATGCGACATTGTAGCCTGCCTTCGTACGCGACCCTGACGGTAGCCAGATGGAGCGGCATGCAACCCGGACGACGTCGATTCCTTCGCAATACCTCGCTGGCTGCTGGCGCACTGGCTGCCGCAGGATTTGGCTACCCGCTGAAGAGCCAAGCAACAGCCGATGAGGCGGCACTGGTGGAGGTCGACACGGCCCAAGGACGGCTGCGCGGGGAACGGCAGGGCGGGGTCGTCACTTTCAAGGGGGTGCCCTACGCAGGCTCAGTCTCGGGCAAGAATCGTTTTAAAGCAGCGCCGCCGCTGGAACCGTGGGACGGCGTGCGCAACGCGCTCAGCTTCGGGCCACATGCGCCGCAGCCCGATGCCGCCTCCTTCGATCTCACCACCGACGCCGACGAAAACTGTCTCGTCCTGAACGTGTGGACACCAGACCTTGGGGGGGCGCAGGGTCGGCCGGTGATGGTCTACCTGCACGGCGGTGGGTTCGATGCAGGCTCGGGCGAGGTTGCGGGCGGCGGCACTCTGGCTCGGACGCAGGATGTAGTCGTGGTCACCGTGAACCACCGCCTCGGGCTGCTGGGCTTCCTTTACCTCGGTGAGCTCGGCGGTGACGAGTACGCGAGCTCGGGAAACCAGGGTGCGCTGGATCTCGTGGTGGCCCTGCAATGGATTCACGACAACATCGAATCTTTTGGCGGCGACCCCAGTCGAGTGATGATCTTTGGAGAGGCTGGCGGCGGCGGCAAAGTGTCGGCGCTTTACACTATGCCGGCCGCGCATGGCTTGTTCCATCGGGCTTGCATCGAGAGCGCGCCGTCAATTCTTCTCACAAAGCCTGCGGATGCCACGGCAACTGCGCGGGCGGTGCTGGCGCAGTTGCGCGTGCGTCCGGATCAGCTTTACAAGCTTGCTCAAGTGTCTGCCGCGCGCTTCATCGAATTGCAGGATGCGGGGCATTTCGGCCCTGTGGTTGATGGGCACTTTGTGACTCAGCATCCCCTCGATCCGACGGCGTCGCCTGTGTCGGCTTCAATTCCTCTTCTGGCAGGCGCGAAGCGCGACGACACCGTCATGGTACGGAATCGCATGGACCTCATCGCGGAACGCAAGGCAGCGCAGGGCGGTGCACCGGTCTACAAGTATCTGTGTTCCTATCAATCCAAAGCGAAGCGAACCACTATCGACTACCTGCAACGCCTCGCGGCCGCACGCAACATGAGCGAGATGTGGGCCACGTTCGCGCGCACGGGTCGACCGGCCGCACGCGGGCAGCCGGAATGGCCCGCTTTCTCAGCGGACAAGCGGCTGACGATGATCCTGGACGCGAAGTGTCGCGTCGTGTCTGATCCTTATGGCTGAAGCTATCCCTGGTTGCGATCGTCTGCTCAAAGGGTGCGGGATCCGGATTGGTCAGTTCGGGATCCCAAATTGACGAACGGGACGATGTTGACCCAGTATCGGCAAAACCTGCCGTTTTCGCGGCAAGTTGGCTGAGCCAGGGGGGAACTTCGCATGAGCCGATATTTCGCATGAACGACAAGGCACTCGATCCGGATCGTCTGCAGCACCTGCAGGAAGTCATCAAGGGCGACATCGCTGGCGGCCGCTATCATGGCGCCGTCATCACCGTTGCGCGCGGCGGGAAAGTGGGCCTGCATGCGGCCATCGGTTCAGCAGACGCTGGCGCCACGCGGCCCC
>JBDTUL010000468.1:0-5197 GCA_040007735.1 Gammaproteobacteria bacterium
GGCGTAGATACGCATCCAGAATGTAGATGCGCGCGTTCGAAATCGGGCGGCCAATATGAAGGATGTCATCTGCTTCACGGATGAGCCCCGACGTGGAAACCACGGTCGCTTCAGTCGGACCATAATTGTTGACCACGCAGAACGGCCGCGGACCTGGATGACTACGCAATCGGTCGCCACCCACCAGCAGCGTGTGAAGCTGTGGGTTGAGAATGTCGCGGCTGAAAGTGATCTCAGCCATGGGCGTCGGCATGAAACTGACGTCAAGCGACTCGCTCTGCCACCACGCCAGCAGCGACTCCGCGTCGCGCGTGGCGCCGGGCGGCGCCAGTACCAGTGTGGCGCCTGCGCTGAGCGACGGCCATATCTCCCATACCGCCGCATCGAATCCCAACGCGGCCAGGCAGGACGAGCGGCATCCTCCCTTCACATGGAAGGTCTCACAATGCCAATGCACCAGGTTTACTACGTTCCGATGCTCGACCATCACGCCTTTGGGGGTGCCGGTCGATCCGGAAGTATAGATAAGGTAAGCCAGGTGGTGCGGCTCGAGCCCCAGCCGCGTCGGCTCTGGATTGTGATCCAACTCTCGCTCGTCGCAGTGTTCGTCCGCATTGAGCACGAGAACTGGGGCCCGGCTCTTCGGCAGCCTCTCTTTTACCCGTGCCTCGGTAAGCATCACAACCGGAGCACAGTCGCTGACTAAGTACGATAGCCGCTCGGGAGGGTAATTCGTGTCCAGCGGTACATAGGCCGCACCGGCCTTTAGCACCCCGAGCATCGCGATCACCATCTCCGGACTGCGGTTGATATAGATGCCGACTCGGTCGTCAGGCCGCACACCGTGGGCGACTAGCGCGTGCGCCAGCTGGTTCGCACGGCGGTTGAGCTGCTGATAGGTCAACTGCCGTTCCGCGCAGATCACAGCCACGGCGCTCGGGGTACGCGAAGCCTGATCCTCAAATGATTCGTGCAGCAACCGCACTCGCGACGAAGCCGTCTGTGTCGCGTTAAACAGGTCGATAACCTGGTGACGCTCGATCTGAGGCAGAACCTGCAAAGAGAGCGCCGGCGCACCTGGTGTCTGCTCCAACGTCTCCACGAGCGACTGCATGGCCTTTTGCAGGTAACTCACGATCCTCTGCGCACCGATGCGCCTATCAGTCTGCGCGATCAGTCCGAAGCCCTCGCCATGGTCCTCCACGGACAGCGTGATCGGATAGTTCGTCCACTCCCGACGTGCAAGCACCTCGATTCCCGTCGCAATCTCGAATGGCTCTGTGGTGGCGCCCGGTGGACTGTGCAAATAGTTGAACAGGGAGTTGAAAAGTGGCGCGGATCCAGAAGTACCAGCGCAGCGCTGCGCCACTGCCAGGGGAGCTTGCTCGTTATGCAGCAGATCCGCCAACTCTCGTTGGGTCTGCTCGACGAGCGCCCTAGTGGTCACGTTCTTCAGAAGCAGACGCAGCGGCAGGGTGTTCACAAACATGCCCAGCATGCGCTGCGCGTCCACGCCGATCTGCAGTCGGCCGGACAGAAGAGTGCCAAACACGATGTCATCGCGACCGCTGGTAAGTGCAACGACCAGAGCCCAGCCCACGTGGAACAGTGTCGCTGGACTCACACCCAGATGTCTTGATCGAACACGGATGCGCGTTGCGAGAGACGGCTCAATGGCTGAACGTGTCTCATCGATCTGGTCGCCGCTCTCGCCCAGGTCCGACAGGCCGAAGGATGCCGTTGGCTCAACGATCTCCGCGAGCTTTCCCCGGAAGAACGCCTCGAAATCGGAGTCTTGTGCACGCGCCAACGTCTGGGCGACGTGATTGCGATAGGGTACCGGCTCCGGCAGCGTGTGCCCCCGCCTCTCGAGGCAGGCCTTCAGCTCTGCAAGCATCGCCTCCATCGACTCATGGTCGTGGGTCAGGTGGTGAACCTGGAGCAGCGCATAGGACTCTGCCGAATGCGTGTCCGTTGCAATCTGCAAGCGCATGAGCGGTGCGCGTGTCAGGTCCAGTCTCTGTCGTTTGGGAGTCATTTGCTCCCGGAGTTGTTCAACTGGTCCTCGATGTTGATCCGGTACTAACACCTCCACCGGTAACGCGGCTTGGCGCCAGACGACCTGCACGGGTTGGGGCAATTGCTCCCACAGCACGGCGGTTCGCAGGACATCATGGCGGTCGATCACCTCCTGCAATGCCCCGACGAGGTCTTCCAGCTTCTCGCGCGAAGACAGCGACATGAGCATCGACAGCACATAGGTGTCACCACCCTGCCCGTTTAGCAGGTGATGAAACAGAATGCCTTCCTGCAGCGGGGTCAGCGGGTAGATGTCCAGGATGTTCGCAACACCACCCCGCACGGCCTGTGCAATGAAGCCTATGTGCTTCGCATGCAGGTCCACGAGGGGAAGCATCCGCGGTGTGATCGCGTCACACTCGGCCGGAATAAGATTCGGCGGCACCTCGTGCGTCCGCGTCGCATCTTTCGTCAGCCCGCCTGCGAGACACGCCAATGTTGAGCTACCCAGAACGCTGCGCACGTCGGCAGACAGGCCTTCGTCTCGAAGCTGCTTCATCAAGCGCACAACCAGCAACGAATCACCGCCGAGCTCGAAGAAATTGTCATGGCGACCGACGCGGTCTGCTTTTAGAAGTTCCTGCCAGGCGACGGCCAGGAACTGCTCCACTTCGCCTTGCGGAGCCTCATAAGGCCGGTGCGCATAGGCATCGCGCGGTGGAGCCGGCAACGCACGCCGATCCAGCTTTCCATTCGGTGTGAGTGGAAACGATGCCAGCATGACGAATGCGCTGGGAATCATGTATTGGGGCAACGTGGACATCAGCAGCGTTCGCATCGACTCGACACTCGGCAGCACTTCTGTACTCGTGACTGCGGTGCTGGGAATCACGTATGCCACGAGGCGCTTCTCGTCCGACTCATCCTGCCTGCCGATTACGACGGCCTGGGCAACCTGCGCATGACGCAAGAGCTCAGCCTCAATCTCTCCAAGTTCGATCCGAAAGCCGCGGATCTTGACCTGCTGGTCGTTGCGCCCCAGATATTCGATGGTCCCATCCGCGCACCACCGCCCCAGATCACCCGTTCTGTACAGTGTCGACCTCGGATCGGTACCGAAGGGGTTTGCCACGAATCGTTCCGCAGTCAACTGCGCACGATTGAAGTATCCGCGCGCAACCCCGTCGCCGCCGATGAAGATCTCTCCAGCAACTCCAATCGGGACGGCCTGCTGCTGCTGGTCGAGAATGTAGACCTGCGTGTTGGCGATCGGACGTCCGATGGACTCCACGGATACATGCTCACTCGGCGTGACGATCTGATGAACGCAAGACCAGATCGTCGTCTCAGTCGGGCCATACAGATTCCACAGAGTCCCTATCCTGCCTATCAGCTTCGCGGCAAGTTCATGGGTCAGTGCTTCTCCGCCGCACAACGCCTTGAGACCAGGACGGCCGCTCCAGCCGGAGACTACCAGCATCTGCCACGTCGCCGGCGTGGCCTGCAAGACGGTCACGCCGAACCGATCGATCAGACTCATGAGGTGCTGCGCGTCGGATGCCGCTTCCCGGCTCGCGAGCACCAACTTCGCGCCGCTGATGAGCGGAAGGAATATCTCCAGCGCAGCGATGTCGAATGAAAGGGTGGTTATTGCCAGCAGGCAGTCCGACTCGGCGATGCCCGGACGCTGTTGCATCGACAGAAGGATATTCACCACGCCGCGATGCTCGACCATCACGCCTTTCGGCTTGCCGGTCGAGCCCGACGTGTAAATGACGTACGCGAGGTGCCTGGAGGTTAGTTGCTGCGCGCGCTTGCCTCGGTTTCCGGAATCGTGCCGCGCGATTTCGCCCCAGTCGCTGTCGAGCGCGATGAGTTTCGCAGCGCTCGGCGGTAGCGCGACCTTCAGCGACTGCTGAGTCAGCACAACCTTCGGGGCGGCATCCTGCAGCATGTGCCGAAGCCGCTCGGGTGGATAGGCTGGATCCAGAGGAACGTACGCTCCGCCCGCCTTGAGCACGCCGAGCAGGCCCACAACTGTATCGAGGCCCCGCTCGACGCAGATTCCAACGAGTTCGTCCGCACCGACTCCCGCATTTTCAAGATACCGCGCGAGACAGTTGGCGCGCTTGTTGAGCTCGGAATACGTCAGCGACTGCTTGTCGGACATCACGGCGATCGCGTCTGGTGTGCGCTCGGTCTGCCGTTCAAACAGCTCATGAATCAGATCGTCCGTCGCATGCGCCATCGCGGTGCGGTTGAACGCCCCCATCACCTGCCGGCGGCATTCAGCCGTCAGAATCGGCAGGTGGTTGATCAGAGTTCCGGGGTGGGCAGACATTCCGTGTAGTAGCACCTGCCAGCAAACCGCCATTCTCTCCGTCGTTCCGAGCTCGGCGCGAGCGGGAACGTACTCCATCGATCCGGTGAGCGCGTTCGCATTCGCACCCAGAGAAAACCACCAGCGCACCGGGATCTCTGCGCACTCGATCGACATCTCGAGGGGCGGCGAACAGGAAGCCCCCTGTTCACTCTCCTGTATCGCGCGGTCCACGGCATCCCCGACGTGGCGGAGCAGATGTCCGACAGTCAGGTCACCATGAAACGGTATGCGCAGCTCCAAGGCTCGTTCGTCCAGGCTCCCCGACTCACTTTCTGGCAGTCGCAGGCTTACTAGTCTCAGACGCATCATGAGTTCATCGTGAGGGTCCCAGCGCGAAAGGAGAGCTGCGCAGCTAGCCAGCACCACGGTGAACGGAGACACGCCTCGCTTACGCGCCAGTTTCTTTATGCGCCTCATCAATTGCGGCGGCACACTGAGCTGAAGGCGCGCCTCGGTATCAAATGCTGGGGCCGGACGACTGCGGGTACTCGAACCATCCATGGTGCCGATGTCTCCTGAAATCCCGAAGAAAAGGAAAACTGTTTTGCGCACTTCACCACGCGCGAGGATCGCGCACTCACGCGCGGCGCGACATCAATGTCACGCGATCTCAACAGCCCACTGAAAGCCGTGGTTGAGCTTCACCCCTTCCGGCAATTCCTGGCAGCGACTCAGGTGTGCCCAGAACGACGGCAGTTAACGACAAGCATCCATTCGTCGACTCGCAAGGCGGCAGATCCGCGCACGCTGCTGCTCAAACATCTATTCAGGGGCCCGCTTGAGTGTCAAGGCCCT
>JBDTUL010000469.1:0-5192 GCA_040007735.1 Gammaproteobacteria bacterium
CGTAGGCGAGGCGGCGGCGGATCACACGCGGTGGACACAGACTGCCCCCCCGCAACGCTCAGAGAGGGAGGTGGGCACGGCTCGGCGCCGCGCGACAATTTGGGAAGCAGACCGCCGACCAGACCGGCCGTCGCGGCTGCACTCATGAATTCACGCCGCTTCATGACTGGACTCCTATCGGATCGAGGTTCATGCCGGGCATGCGATGAACTGCTTCGAGAAAATGAGCTGGGTAAACTTGTGTGACCAGCCCGCTGTGGCCGGCTTCGGACTCGCACCGGAATTCATGTAGGCGGTGGGGCCGATCTTGTTGAACGCCGGTGGATGACGACCGTTGGAATAGTAGTCCCACGCAAGGTTCGTCTGCGAAAACACCTTTGTGTAGGCCGTGGCGTTCTTGCGAGCGACCCAGGCTTCGATGGTCATGTCGTGATAGGGCCAGGCCGACAGCGGCTGGTTGGGGTTCGCACCGTAGTAGGACTCGTTGTCGCGACCCGGAATGACGTGGATCAGCACGGTGACCCATTCGTCTTTCGGCCATTCCCAGCAGGCATTCGCCACCGCGAGATTGCCGACCGTGCAATTCGGGAACGAGCCACCGGGCTGCACCAGCCCACTGCTGCCCTGAGGGCTGGTGAGCAGGCTGTTCGGCGCGCTGCCCTGGCTCGTGTACATGCGGAACGGATTCGTCTGATAGTAACGATCGCCCGCGGCACCAATGGTGTTCTCGGACTGGATGACGATTTCCTGGGAACCCGTCAGGCCCGTGACGTCGATGAACATCAACTTGCCGCTGGGGTTGCCGGCAGTCCAGCGGCCAGCGGAAATCTTCGCGCGGAACTGCACGTAGAACTCATTGCCGTCCCAAACGTTTGATTGCCCGTTCCAGGTGGGAAACGCGCTCTGGATAGCCGGGTGACCGTAGTAGCCGGTGCGGAAGTCCCAATCCATGCCCGTGTTACCGGAGTTGTAGGCGCGCTTCTGCAGCGTGCCGCCCGCGGCGAGATCGTCCACCGACTTGCCGTTCGCCTGCGCCACCAGCGCGGACATCGGACGGTTCCAGTAACCACTGCTGAAACCACCAGTAGGCAGCGCGAGGCTCAGCGAGCCACCGCCCGCGAAACCATCGGCGCCATCCCACGTGGTCGTGGAGTGGGAAGAGTTGGTGGGATCGTTGCCAACGTTCGCGACGACGCGGAACGCGTTGACCTCGGCCACCGTATCGAAATTGTGCGACCAGACGACGCCGGGGCCGGTGGAACGCGTGAGCCAGTCCGCCGTGCCCGAGGTGTTCTGCGGCGTGCATGCTGTCGTGGCCGAGGTGCCGCCACTTGCGCTCAGCGACGGCGGCGGACACGGCTGTTTCGTCGTCTGGCTGAGCCCGATGACGGGAATTGCGGCGCCCGCGAGGGTCGCGGAACTCACCAGGAAGTCTCTGCGCTTCATCAATCTGCTCCTTCGGAGGCTGCCGCCAAGCAGGGCGAAGGACCCCCGCGACCGCGAACTTTGATACTAACTGTGTAAAGTGAATCGACGCGCAGCGTAATGAACTGCGCCACATTTTGGTACTTGTCTCCGCGTGGCAACAGAGCGGAAACAGCGACACTTGCGCTTCGAAATCGAGTCACTTTGGTCTCGACTGCAGCGCTTGATCCAGCAGTTTCGCAAGCTCGCAGCTCTTGGCTTCGCGCGTGTAGCGGGCAATGGTCTGCGGTGAGGGGCAACGCGCATCGCCGGCGGCGATCTGATCGAGAAAACGGCTCAAAGCCGCTTCGATTTCAGCCTGATTGTCGAGCCGCGCGATGAGCCCGGCACCTGCCGATTCCAGCGTGCGCGCGGTATCTCCCGCCGGATCGGTGAGCGCCAGGATGGGACGTTGTGCGCGCAGATACTCGTAAAGTTTGGCAGGGACTTGCGCATTACAGTTCGAGGCCTGCAGCAGCAACAGGCCGTCTACGGAGAGCATTTCGCGGAGCGCGGACATGTAGTCGATTCCCGACTCGAGCTTCACGATGTCGGCAATGCCGAGGCGCTGTAGCTCACGGCTATAGTCGGATTCGTCCCCGCTCGCGCGCAGAATGATTTGCAAACGCTGCGCGTCGATGCGCCCCCGGCCTTTCAGCGCTGAAACTGCAGCGAAGAACTGCGTGGGATCGCGCTCGCTGCGATAAATGATGCCGCTGTGGAGAAGCGTCACCGGCCGTGGAGCGGTCGGTGGAGCCAAAACCTCCGCAGGCGCGGACTGTGCCGCGCGCCTGAACGTCTCCTCGTCGAAGCCGTTCTCGATGAGCACGCGCCGCTCGGCAGGCAAGTGTGGAAAACGCTCCCGATATAAATCGATGGCACTGGGAGCCGTGAAGACAGTCCAGTCGGCGCGCTCGAAGATGCGCGTCTCGAGAGCCTTCCATACCCGGTTTGCAGTGGGCTCCGGTGGCCAGTCGTGCTGCCACATGGGGTCGCGAAACTCCGCGATCCAGGGAAGGCCGGTGCGCTCTGCGATGTCGAGGCCGATGCGATGCGCCGTGGCCACCGGAAACGTGGACCAGATGGCACTGACGCCTTCGCTGCGGATGATGCGCAGCGCTTTGGGCACGGCCCAGAGCCGCCACGTCGACCATCTGTCCGGAAGCGCAAGAACCTTTGGGTAGCGGCCGAACAGGGATAGCTGGGTTGCGGTGTTGAAGCCGAATGCGCGATGCACGGTAAGGTCCGCAGGCACTTCGTTGCCGGCGATCTGCGCAGACTCTTCGTACGCTCGCGGGTCGATGCTGAGCACGATCGGCCGCCAGCCGAATTTCGGCAGGTGCTGCGCAAACCTCAGTGTGCGTTGCAAGCCGCTGCTGCCGCGCAAAGGCGGAAAGTGATACGCGATCAAAAGGACCGTGCGCGCGGGCCCGATGCTCGACTGAAGTTGCGCGTTCACCAGCTTGCCACCCACTCACAGACCCAGTCTTGCGCCTGGCGCTTCCAGCTTGCGCGTGAAAACGTGTGATCGGCGCCCTCGAGGTCGCGCCGGCGCACACGCGCATCTTCGAGCAGCCCCACCCACGCCTGCGATGAGCGCACCACTTCGTCGAACTCGCGTGCAATGTAGTCGTTACCGCTCATGAGAATGAGCACCTGGCCGCGGTAGCGACGCAGGGCCGTGGCGGTTTTCACCGGCAGCGGCAGGTTTGAAATATCTTCGTCGTCTGCGGCCTTCACTCGCCGCAGCTTGCGGCCGCTCAGGTAGGCGCGGCCCGTGGCCGCAAAAGATGTGAGCGACTCGACCGGATTGAACTTGCCGCCAATCACCTTGCGCCAGAACTCGCGCGACATCACGCGGCTCAGGTAGTAGTGCTTCATGATGACTTCGGCACGCCCGCCATCGGTGCGCACCCAGGGGTTCACGAGCACCAGGCCCTGCGCGCGCGGGTCGCGATAGGCGTAGAACAGAATTCCGCTCGCCGATTCACATTCGCCGAGCAGCACCACCGAGTCGAGCGCCGGCTCCTGTGCCAGCAACGCGTCGATTGCGGCGCGGATGTCCACTTCGGAATGCTGGAAGCCGCGATATTCGCCGCTGCTGTCGCCCATGCCGCGCAAGTCGAAACGCAGAACGGGATTGCCCTGAGCGGCGAGCCGGCGTGCCAGAGACACGAACTGACGGTGGGCACCCGCGCGATATTGCGGACCACCGGCCACCACGATGACGACCCCCCGCTTCGTACCGGCCTTGCCGCGATGGATGATGCCTGCGAGCTGATCCTGGCCACACGGGAACATCACTGGATACTCGGAGCTTTGAGGCGACGCGAACTCGGAGTTCGTGCCAGAGGCAGCCGGCGCCGTCGCGGACGCGGCTCGCTCCGAAAACAACCTGGTGCCCGCCTGGATCAAGTCCGGCGCGACTTCGCGTTCGTGCACCTGCCAGAAGCTCGGGCCCACCACACGCTCGATGCGTACCTCGGTGCCTGCCGCCTGCCAGGTTTCGATGACCTTGAGGTTCGGACGCGGCACGTTCGAATCCGCGGCCGGAAGCACCTCGAACCAGGCGACGCGCTTGTCACTGAGCGCTGCGGCATCGGGCATGCGAGCCGCATCGAGGGCGCTTACGAGCTCGCCATTCACGTGATAGCCGGAGACTTCGATGACTTCGCCGTCGGCGGCCATCTTGCGCAACTGGTCGGTGCTCTTGATGCCACCGCTCTGCTCCATCTCGGCGGCGATGCGGATGCGCAGGAACTGAGTGCAGAACTGCTTGCCGTCGACGACGGGTTGCCAGAAAAGGAGCTGACGGATGTCGGCATCGCTTGCGGCAAGCTCCGCGGCCATGATTGCACCGAGGCGCACACCCCAGAGGCCCCGACAGCCCCCGCAATACTTACGCAGCCAATCGATGCCGGCGCGCAGATCTTCTCGCCATTGCGCCCAGGTGGCCTCCGCAAACTCACCGGCGCTGTCGCCTGTGCCGAAGGGGTCGAGCACGAGCGTGCCGATGCCGATCTGCGCAAACGCACGAGCCTGCATCGACACCATGGAACGGCAGCGATTCATCTCCTCGGCGAAAGCGGGAACGACCAGCAGGTTACCGAGCGGATGGCGTGCCCCGACCGGCACGTAATAGAGCGCGAGCCGCGCACCCCCGCGGCCTTCCAGCTGGACGGCGCGAATGGGTGCGCCGCCGCCGTTCATTCGCCGAGCTTGCCGGCCACGAACTCGGTGAGCGACCCCACGGTGGCAAACACCTCGGCCGACAATTCGTCGTCATTGACCGAGAATCCAAACTCGCCTTCGAGCGCGGCCACGACGTTCACGACCGCCATGGAATCGAATTCGGGCAGGCCGCCGAGCAGGGCGCTGTCTGTGGTCAGCCGGTCGGCGCGGGCGCCGAGACTGAGCGTGTCACGCAGGATCTTCTTGACGGATATCAGTGTGTCCATGGATTCATCGCTGTGCTTGGAAGGCGCCGGACCGGGGACGCGCGGGTGCTGTTTTTCAGCCCATCGGGCCGCCCTGCACCGTTCACGCCCTGCCCCGCGGGGCCACGCAGACTAGAGGATATCGGAGCAGTCCGGCAAACTCTCGACCCAGTTCCAAGTTTGGCAGATGCCGCCCGTCTAGACTTCGCGGCCGCGTCGAATTCATCGAAGGGTCACAGGCTCGGCCATGGCGCTATTTGGCTTTCTGGGTCCTACGGGAGACCCCTTTCC
>JBDTUL010000470.1:0-5179 GCA_040007735.1 Gammaproteobacteria bacterium
GAAGAGCGCGCCATCGAAGCGCTTCGGCGTGGCGCCGTGGACTATGTGCTGAAGACCAACCCCGCGCGGCTGGCGCCGGCGGTGCGACGCGCGCTGCGCGAAGTGGCCGAGCGACGCCGTCGCCGATTCGCGGAGCTGCGTATTCGCGAGAGCGAACAGCGGCTGCGGGACATCATCGACACCTCGCAGGACTGGATCTGGGAGCTGGCCGCCGGCGGCCGCTACGTGTTCAGCAGCGAGTCCGTGCGAGGCATCCTTGGCCTGGGACCCGATGACCTGAGCGGCACGCACTTCACCGACTACATTCACGAAGAAGATAGCGCCGCATTCTCCGACACGCTGGCTCGGCTGGACACCCATCGCCGAACCGCAACGGGCGTCGTCGCGCGTTGGCGGCACAAAGACGGGGAGTACCACTGGCTCGAAGGCAATCTGCTGGCGCTCGTCGGCCGCGACGGAACCATCACTGGCTTTCGCGGCACGCACCGCGACGTTACCGAGCGCAAGCAACAGCAGGAACGCATCGCCCGCCTCACGCGTGTTCTGCAAATGCAGAGTGGCATCAACGCTGCGGTCGTTCGCATTCGCGATCGGGATGCGCTGCTTCGGGAAGCCTGCCGGCTCGCCATGCAGGTGGGCGGCTACGAGCACACCGTCGTTTCCATGGTGACTGCGGATGGCCGGCACGCGGTGCCATGGTACTGGGCGGGCGGCGATATGAATCGCATGACGCCCGTTGAGTTTCCGATCAGCGATGGCGCGGAGCCCGATACCAGCCTGATGGCGCGAGCGCTGCGCACCGGCGAAATCGTCGTGTCCAACGATCTGTCGCAGTCCGAGCCGCCGGTGGCGAATCGCTCGGAGTTGCTGAAGCAAGGCTATCGCTCGATGGTGGCGTTGCCTTTCATAGTGGATGGCGCGCGCGTTGGCGCACTCACGTTGTGTTCGCGCGAAGTGGATTCAGTGCGCGAGGAGGAAATGCGGCTTCTGCAGGAGATCGCCGCGAACGTGTCCTTCGCGCTTCAGTATCGGCAGAAGGAAGATGCGTTCCAGCTGCTCGCGTATTTCGATCCGCTGACCGGGCTTGCCAAGCGAGCCATGTTCTGCGAACGGCTCGATGAGCTGCTTCTGCACGGCTTCGGGCCCACGATCAGGCCCACGGTCGTGGCGTTCGATGTGGACCGGCTGAGTCACGTGAACGATAGCTTCGGGCGGCATGTTGGCGACCTGCTGCTGCAGAAAGTGTCGGAGCGTGTGAAGCACCAGCTGGATGACGACGAGCGCATCGGTTATCTCGGCGGTGGCACGTTCGCACTCGTGCTGCCGTTGCCGGAGACCTCTGAGGAGAATGCCACCTCGTTGCTCGAAACCACCGTGTTTCGGGACGCGTTCGAGATTGAAGGGCACACGCTGCGCGTGTCGTTCAAATCCGGCATCGCGCGTTATGCCGGCGCGGGTGAAGACGGCAACACGGTAGTTCAGCGCGCCGAAGCGGCGCTCAAACAGGCCAAGACTTCGGGCGAGCAATATCTGCACTATCAGATGCAGATGCACAGTGAGCTCGCGGAGCGCCTGTCGCTCGAGCATCGGTTGCGGGCCGCGCTGGACGAAGAACAGTTCGTTCTCTACTACCAGCCGCAGGTGAATGTTCTCAACGGGCGCATCGATGGTGTGGAAGCGCTCCTGCGATGGAACGATCCGCAGGAAGGGCTGGTGCCGCCGGCGCGCTTCCTTCCCGTGCTCGAGTCGTCGGGAATGATCGTCGCCGTGGGCGACTGGGTGTTGCGCAAAGCCACTGACGATTGCCGACGGTGGCAGCGGCTCGGTCTCGGACCCGTGCGTGTTGCGGTGAATGTGTCGGCGCTGCAGGTTCGGCGGCGCACATTTGTCGAGAACGTGTTGAAGGCGTCGACCGGATGGCCGGCCGATGGCTACGGCGTAGACATCGAAATCACCGAGACGGGCTTGTTGCACGATCTGGAAGGAACCAGCCGCAAGCTCCGCGAGCTGCGCAGCGTGGGACTGCGTATCGCCATCGACGATTTTGGCACCGGCTATTCATCGCTTGGGCTGTTGTCGAAGTTGCCTGTCGACTTACTGAAGATCGATCGCGCGTTCATCAGCGGGCTGCCGAGCGATCGCGCCAGCGTTACGCTGGTGTCGAGCATTATTGGGCTCGCGTCGGCGTTCAACCTCACGTGCATCGCCGAAGGCGTGGAAACGGAGGATCAACTGGATCTGCTGAGAACGCTGAACTGCGACCAATCGCAGGGCTACCTGCATTCGCGACCTGTGCCGGTCCAGCAAATCGAAGCGCTGCTGGCTCGCCAGCGGGCCACTTCCGCCGCCAGCCGTCGCTCGCACGAGCTCTGATTCTCTGCGCATCGAAGGCTTTTCCTTTGACCTGAAAGCCCACCGGCCCGCGAGTTAGCTCAACGCGTGTCCGGTGTTCGCGCCTCTCGCAACATGTTGCAAAACAGTGCGCCTTGCTCGATGGCGTCATCGAGCGCCACATGCGAATGCGGGAGATCATCGAACCATCGCTTCGGCATGTTGCGCTTGGAGGCCTCGCGGTAGTCGCTCTTGAGCAACGCCATCGCGAACGTCTTGATGTCGAGCGCAGAGTGCGAGAACGGGCTCTCGCCGGCGAAGCGGATCAGGTACCAGTACACGAACATGAAGTCGTATGAGACAGGGTAGCCGACGAACACCGGCTTGCCTGGCAGTGCTTTCAACCACTGCACGTAGCTCGCCATCGCTTCCGCAGGTTGTTGGCAATCCGATCGTGAAGCGTCCCACGCCTGCTGATTGTTCTGCCAGAATTCCATCGTTTTCGGATGCTGCGTGGCCTCCGGCAACAGCTCCAGGTTTGCGGTGAAGGTGCCAACGAGAGTCTTGTCCGCAAGGTAAGCGGCCGAAGCGAAACTGAGCATGGAATGGGGACCTGGAATCGGACCATCGGCCTCGACATCGGTACTTACGTAGATTTCAGGTTTCATCAGCGAAGTATATATCGCGAGTCAGGAGTCCAGCGCGGGGCGGGCTATCATGACCTTGAATATTGAGCGGTAGGCGCTCAATATTCAAGGTCATGATAGCCCGCTCCGAACTCATCGCGCAGCTGCGATCCCGGCTGAAGTCGAGCCCTGCGGTCGCACTGCTGGGTCCACGCCAGTGCGGCAAGACTACGCTTGCCCGCTCGCTTGCCGGCAGTGGCGAAAGCGCCTATTTCGATCTGGAGAATCCGATCGATCTCGCGAGATTGTCCGAGCCGATGACCGCGCTCGAGCCGCTGCGCGGCCTCGTAGTGATCGACGAGGTACAACGACGTCCCGATCTCTTTCCGGTGCTACGCGTGCTGCTCGATCGCAAGCCGGTTCGCGCCAGATTCCTGATTCTGGGCAGCGCCTCGCCCGACCTTCTGCGGCAAAGCTCCGAGACGCTCGCGGGTCGCATTGCGACCATCGAAATGAACGGCTTTGTTCTGGATGAGCTGCCAGCAAATGCTTTGGGAAAATTATGGTTGCGCGGTGGGTTCCCGCGTTCGTATCTGGCGCGCTCGGAGATAGCGAGCTTCGCCTGGCGCGAGGATTTCATTCGTACTTTTCTTGAGCGGGATCTTGCCCAGCTGGGAGTGCGCGTCCCCGCAGCCACGATGCAAAGGTTCTGGACGATGGTTGCGCACTATTCCGGCGGCATATGGAACGGCTCGGAGATCGGTCGTTCGCTGGGTGAGGCCCACACCACCGTCAGACGCCACCTCGACACACTCGCGGGTGCGTTGGTGGTTCGCGTTCTGGAGCCGTGGTTCGAGAATGTCGGCAAGCGCCTGGTGAAATCGCCGAAGGTATATGTCCGTGATACGGGCCTGCTGCACGCATTGCTTGGCATAGACAACCGCCGCGCACTCGAAGGTCATCCGAAGGCAGGAGGCTCTTGGGAGGGTTTTGTCATTGAGCAGTTGCTTGCACGGCTGACGCAGCCTCGGGCGTACTACTGGCGCACGCAGGCCGGTGCGGAGCTCGACCTGCTGATTTTCATCAAGGGGAGACGTTTCGGAATCGAGATCAAGCGAGCGGATGCGCCGAAGATAACGCCGTCGATTACGTCAGCTCTCGAGAGCTTGGAGCTTGAGCGTCTCTTCGTTGTCTATCCTGGCAAGGCGCGCTATGCCTTGGGCAAACGAGTAGAAGTGCTGTCCTTGACGGATTGCATAGCCGAGCTCACTCCGTAGCCGCAGGCCGCAACGGGATTTTAAGGCTTATCCGCCCATCGTCTTCGATAGTGAGATGGCCTGCGGGGAAGGCTTCGGTTGTCAGGTCGCGCAGTTGGGTTACGGCGCGCCGAGCTGGATCCAGAGTTGGGCCTGCCGGGCGCAACTGCACCGTGGGCTCGAAGCGCGCGTCTATGAAGCGGCCATCGTCGGCGATGCGCGCGACGAGAACGCCGGCAATGCCGCGAATGCCGTTCACGCTGATGCCGTAATACGTGGCGAAGTTGCCGAGGCTGTAGGCGATGAGGCGGTCGCGGTATAGCTCGATAGGTCGCAGCACGTGCGGGCCGTGACCCAGCACCAGGTCCGCACCGGCGTCGATGACGGTGTGGGCGAACTCGACGACGTCGCCGCGATCTTCACCTGCGTATATCTCATGAGCGAAGGGCAGCTTCGAGGCGCCTTCGCCTTCGCTGCCGCCATGGAAAGAAACGATCACGACATCGTGGTGAGCGGCGAGGTTAGTGACGAGCTCGCGCGCGTGGGCGAGATCGTTGAGCTGGTGCGATCCGACATTCGGCGCAAACGCTACGAGGGCGAAGCGCCTGCCACGCGTGGTCCATTCGGCGACATCGCCTTCGCGGCCGGAATGGCGCATGCCCAACGCGTCGAGCGTGCGCATGGTGGAGTCGCGGCCGGGGTCGCCGAAGTCCTGCGCATGATTGTTGGCGAGACTCGCCACATCAATGCCCGCGTCACGCAGATAGGTGGCGTATCGAGTGGGCGAGCGAAAGACGAAGCAACTGCCGGAGGGTGCGGGCGCAGCGGGTACTGCTGGTGGCACAGGTGGCTCGGGCGGGATTGCAGGTGGCGCAGGCGGCGGCACGCCCGCAGTTTCTGCAGGCGCAGGAGTAACCGCCGATTCGCCTGATTTGGAACTGTCCGATGATTGAACCGGCGGGGAAG
>JBDTUL010000471.1:0-5176 GCA_040007735.1 Gammaproteobacteria bacterium
TGGGCGACACCGGCCCGTGCGGCCCGTGCAGCGAGATCTTCTACGACCACGGCCCTGAGATTCCCGGTGGCCCGCCCGGCTCGCCGACTGAAGATGGCGACCGCTGGATCGAGATCTGGAACCTGGTGTTCATGCAGTTCGACCGATCGCCGGACGGCAAGCTGAACCCGCTTCCCAAGCCCTCCGTCGACACCGGCATGGGGCTCGAGCGCACCGCCGCCGTGATGCAGGGCGTGCATTCAAACTATGAGATCGATCTGTTCCAGGGCCTGATTCGTGCGGCGGCGGCGCTGGCGAACACCACCGACCTGACGTCAGGTTCGTTGCGCGTGATCGCGGATCATATTCGCGCGTGCTCGTTCCTCGTGCTCGATGGGGTGGTGCCTTCGAACGAAGGCCGCGGCTATGTTTTGCGCCGGATCATTCGTCGCGCCATTCGTCACGGCTACAAGCTGGGCATCCAGAACGCATTCTTCTACAAGCTGGCCGGCGCGCTCGAGCAGGAAATGGGCACGGCGTATCCGGAGCTCACGCGCGGCCGCGCGCAGGTGGAGCGCGTGCTGAAGCAGGAAGAGGAGCGATTCGCGGAAACGCTTGCGAGTGGCATGGCGTTGCTCGAGAAGATTGTAGGGACCCAATCTTCGCCGGCACCGGCAGAAGGCAATATGGTGATAACGCCGGGCACCGGCAAGCTGCAAATGACCGGCCAGCCAGCTCGTGTCATTCCAGGCGATGCGGCGTTCAAGTTGTACGACACGTATGGTTTCCCTCTGGATCTCACGGCTGACGTCGCGCGCGAGCGCGGGTTTACCATCGATCAAGCGGGCTTCGATTCCGCCATGGAAGCTCAGCGCGACCGCGCGCGAGCCGCCAGCAAGTTCGGCGTGGATACGCGTGGCGGAACTTCGTTTGAAGCCCGCACGCTGTTCCAGGGCTACGAAGGCGTGGATGCGGACGGTCGCGTCGTCGCGCTGTTGAAAGATGGCGCGCAGGTTGAATCTCTCAGTGTCGGCGAGCAGGGCGAAGTTGTGCTCGATCGCACTCCGTTCTATGCGGAATCCGGCGGCCAGGTCGGGGACTCAGGCGAACTGTCCGGCCCCGGCGTGCGCTTCATTGTCGGAGACACTCAGAAGCGCGGCGGCGCTCACTCTCACATCGGCAAGCTCGCCGAAGGCCGCATCGTTGTCGGCGACAGTCTCGGCGCGCATGTGGATGGCAAGCGTCGTCGCGCGACGGCGCTCAATCACACCGCCACCCACCTGCTGCACGCTGCGCTTCGCAATGTGCTGGGCAATCATGTTCAGCAGAAGGGTTCTCTCGTAGCGCCCGATCGCCTGCGCTTCGATTTCTCGCACTTCCAGGCGATTACGCCAGACGAGTTGCGGCAGATCGAGCACATCGTCAACGAACAGATTCGCCGCAACGAGCCTGCCGAAACGAACGTCATGGATTACGAAGGCGCCGTCGCCGCGGGCGCCATGGCGCTGTTCGGCGAAAAGTATGAGAAGGACGTGCGCGTGCTGCGCATCGGCGAATTTTCGATGGAGCTGTGCGGCGGCACGCATGTCACGCGCGCGGGAGACATCGGCTTCTTCAAGATCGTGAGCGAAGGCGGCGTGGCCGCAGGCGTGCGGCGAATCGAGGCCATCACCGGCGAAGGCGCGCTCGAGTACGTGGAGCAGAGCGAATCCCTTATCAAGGAAATGGCCGGGCTCGTGCGCGGCTCGCGCGACGATCTCGCGGACAAAGTGCGGGATGCGCTCGAGCGCATTCGCCAGATGGAAAAAGAGATCCGCTCGCTGAAAGACAAGCTGGCCTCGGGGCAAGGCACGGACCTCGCCTCGGGCGCCATCGACATCCAGGGCGTGAAAGTCGTCGCCACCAAAGTGGATGGCGCGGATGCCGGCGCGCTGCGTAATGCCGTGGATCAGCTGAAGAACAAACTCAAATCGGCGGTCGTCGTGCTGGCCTCGGTCGAGTCACCCACGAAGATCGTGCTCGTCGCGGGCGTTACGGCAGATCTCATCGCACGCATCAAAGCCGGCGAGCTCGTCGGCTCCGTGGCCGCGCAGGTCGGCGGTCGTGGCGGCGGTCGACCGGACTTCGCGCAGGCAGGCGGCACAGACCCGGCCGCGCTGGATGCAGCGCTGTCCGCGGTGGAGTCGTTCGTCCGCTCCAAACTCGCGGCGTGATTCCGGGGCCCCGCACGCATCGTATTGCGTGCGGGGTCTTGCTCAGGGGCCGCGCGCCGCCCCGGCCAAGCTCTGTCCTCCCAGCGCGCACTGACCAAAACACACCACCTATGACCCTATTGGTCCAAAAGTACGGCGGCACGTCAGTCGGGTCGGTCGCACTCATCCAACGCGTGGCGGCCCGCGTATCTGCTGTACGAGAGCGCGGTGACCAGATCGTCGTAGTAGTTTCTGCAATGGGCGATTCCACAGACAGACTCGTTGATTTAGCCAAGGAAATCTCAGCGGAGCCCTCGCCGCGGGAGATGGATGTATTACTGTCGACGGGTGAGCAGGTTTCCGTTGCGCTGCTCGCCATGGCGTTGAACGCGCGGGGCGTCCCGGCGCGTTCGTTTATCGGTTCACAGGTGAGAGTGCTGACGACCAGCGTGCACTCGCGTGCCCGAATCGTGGACGTCGAGACATCCCGCCTGCGCGCCGCGCTCGATGAGGGCGTCGTACCGGTCGTGGCCGGATTCCAGGGAGTGGATGCGGACGGCAACGTCACAACCATCGGCCGCGGCGGATCCGACACCACGGCCGTGGCGCTTGCGGTCGCGCTGCAGGCTGACGAATGTCAGATTCTCACTGACGTCGATGGCGTCTACACCACCGACCCGCGGGTGGTTCCGGATGCGAGGCGCCTGGATCGATTGTCGTTCGAGGAGATGCTCGAGCTGGCGGGGCAGGGCTCGCGAGTCCTGCATCTGCGTTCCGTCGAGTTTGCGGCCAAATACAACATACCGCTGCGTGTGCTCTTAAGCTTCGGTTCGGGACCGGGCACGCTGATTTGTAAGGAGGATCACCGCGTGGAAGCCCCTGTCGTCGCCGGAGTAGCGTTCAATCGTGACGAGGCGCAGATCACGGTCACGGGCCTGCCGGACGCACCGGGCACGCCGTACGCGATCCTGAAACCTGTATCGGATGCGAACATCGAGATCGACATGATCGTGCTTGCGACCAGCCGCGCCGGCAGCACCGACCTGTCCTTCACCGTGCACCGGGACGACTACAGCCATGTATTCCGCGTCGTTCAGAACGCGGCCCGCGCGCATTCGGGCTGTTTCGTGGTCGGCAACGATCGCGTGGCCAAACTGTCTATAGTCGGCGTCGGAATGAGATCTCATGCGGGAGTGGCGACTCGGCTGTTCGAGACGCTGGCGAACACCGGCACGGTGATGCACCTGGTCTCCACTTCGGAGATCAAGATCTCCGTGCTGATTCCGGAGGCGCAGCTCGAATCGTGTGTGGCCAGCGTGCACCGGGTGTTCGCACTCGCCCGGCCTGACGCGGGCTGAGCCGCGCCGGCAGGTGTGACGCGAATCAGGTCTTCGGCTGCGATTCAGGGTTTCTCTGATGTGTCTTTTTAGCGTCAGACCTTAGATTTCCGAATGGCATTCTGCGGCCGAACGTGCCATTCGCCGGCCCCGGGATCATGGAGGACGACACATGTTGATTTTGACGAGACGGGTTGGTGAAACGGTGATGATCGGCGACGAAGTCACGGTCACCGTGCTGGGCGTGAAGGGCAATCAGGTGCGCGTAGGCATCAACGCACCGAAGAACGTGGCCGTACACCGCGAGGAAATCTTCGAGCGCATCAAGCGGGAGCAGGAGGGTGGCGAGCCGAGCGGCGAGTCCGAGGCTCCTGCGGAATTCGCTTCGGCCTGAGACTTTCTGTTGAGTTATCCCTCGCGCTTGTGAGCCGGCGAGGCTCGCAGCCTGCTGCGGCCCGCCGCTGGATTCGGCCCGCAACTCGCCTTTACCTCGGCTAACCCCGCCAGTATCATGGCGCCCGTGTACGCGACCGGGCTCGGTTTGCGCACAACCTCCTGATAATCCAACAGTTTCGAGCCCAATCCGGACAGATGGCCGAGTGGTCGAAGGCGCGCCCCTGCTAAGGGCGTAAGGGTCAAAAGCCCTTCGAGGGTTCGAATCCCTCTCTGTCCGCCATTTAAAATCAATAAGTTACAGCAGTAGCTCGAGCTATTCGTTTTTCTACTGCCAGCCTATTGTCAGGGTTGTACCTATTTAAATGCAGGTCCTGGAGCTGAGCACTGGACTCATTTGGAACACGCGGCAGATAAATCGAGCCCGACCAGCGCTTTAGGTGGGCGCAAACTGAGGTCTGTCAGCTTCCAAACATCATTCTTGAAGCCAATATGTGGGCTGTGCGGGTGGCGCTCCCTTTCACGCTTGTAGTGACCGCTGCCGTGGATCGGGCTGTTGCCAAACGTCCCAAGGAGCGGGCAACGCATAGAGAATTGACCTCGGAGATGGAAATGCCTGAGCCTCTATGCGGACTGATCTCGGAGACCCGCTTGTTGGTGTAGAAGGGTTTACCCGTCAACGGGCTTTGGGGCGCGGCGCCCGCTCGTTTACACGTCTGGTGGATCGGATGGGCCCTTGTCCACGATCGCAGTCCAGCGAGGAAACAGCTGTTGTTCGCCGTCGTATCGCAACGGCGTGGGTCGGCGAGCTGAAAATCGCGACCCTTCATGCGTGGCACCTGCAGCTCCTTGGGGAGTCTCTCGTGGTAATGGGAGTGAGGACTCGACCAGCGAGACGGGACGTAGCGTTGTACTTGGGCTGATGATCCCGTGGGCACGTGATGAGACATCGCCAGGGAACCGACCCCGGTTGGCTGTGAATCCAGTCGAAGTTGCGGGAGCCGCGCATCCGTAGCGCCTGTTCGACGATCGTTGCCGGAGCAACCATGCAGCCCAATTGCGGGATATTGCGCGGACACGCGCAGTTCCAGGTGCTGACGTGCGCGGGGCAAAGTTGTAAAAGCAATAGATCGGCGCGGCGCGCGCGCGGTCGGCGTCGTTCTTTAGTATTTCGAGCTGCGAACGTCCGCGGACCTTGTGGTTCAGTTGTTGGTACCGCCGCGAGTTCACGATGATCTTCTTCGCCTGGACGGCATATCGTGACCAGCCGCCTGC
>JBDTUL010000472.1:0-5168 GCA_040007735.1 Gammaproteobacteria bacterium
GCCGCTTTGAGCGGCTCACAAACTAAAGCCCCCGGCTCTGCCGGGGGATACTTACAGTAGTGAAGGAGAAGGTCATTTCTAGGGCAGTCGACATAAACGCCGCGATCGACACTTCGCTCCTCGAGGACGCTCATAAGTTGCTGGCGTCGAAGAAGATTCCGATCGACCAGGTGCGGTACGTCAACAACTCAAAGTGAGCACGGGGGCCCGATGGCGGGGAATGCAGAATCGAAAGTGGTGATCATTACCGGAGCGGCGCAGGGCATCGGTCGCGCCGTGGCCGGCGGCTTCGCCCGAGCGGGCTGGCGTGTGGCGCTCGCCGACGTCCAGCTCGACAAGGTGCGCGAGGCGAGCGAAGTGATCGATGCCGGCGGCCAAACGTTGGCAGTGCGCATGGACGTCGTCGACGAGGCGAGCGTGTCGCAGGGGGTTGCCGAGATCGAGAGACGTTTCGGACGCATCGACGCACTCGTCAACAATGCAGCGCTGTTCACGCAGCTGCGGCGCCAGCCTCTGGTGGACGTGACGCTCGACGACTGGCGGCGGGTGATGGACGTTAACCTCGCCGGGCCGTTCCTCACGACTCGGGCGGTGGTCGAGCCGATGAAGCGGGCGGGCGGCGGCAGCATCGTCAACATCGCCACGGTGGGCATCTACCACGGAACGAACGAGCTCATTCATTACAACGCGTCGAAGGCGGGGATCATCGGACTGACGCGGACGGCAGCCGCCGAGCTGGGTCGCTTCGGCATCCGCGTCAACACAATCGCGCCCGGCAGCACGGCGACCGAGGCCGTGATGGCGGTGAGCTCGCCGGAGCGCTTGGCGGAGCGAGCGAAGAAGCGTTGTCTCGCCCGCATCCAGACGCCCGAAGACCTGCTTGGACCGCTCTTGTTCTTCACCTCGGATCAAAGCGCGTTCGTTACGGGTCAATTGCTCAACGTTGACGGCGGAGAGTTCTTTCACTAGAAACGCAGCACTGAGAGGAGCAGCATGAACGATTCGGCGGCGGCCGCGGCGACCCAGGTCGTCAATTACCAGTTCGACATCGGCGGCGAGTGGACGCCTTCGCACGACGCAGGAGGAGATCGCCCGGGCTAAACGAGTGATGGATGCAATGTCTGTGGCCAAAGGCGGGGTCGTTTCAGTCGATCGGCCCAGTGCAGTTGAAGGCACAGCGGATCATGCGCGAAGTGGGCGGTCTGTAGGTCTGCCTTCTCGCGCGGACCCCGCTTGCGGATGGCCGTCCGGAGTTCGCACAATAACGATTGAGGGCTCGGAGTCGCACGCGAGGAGGCGGTCATGCAATTGGACTTTCGGAAGAGGGTGGCGCTGCTTCCGGCCGCGAGCGCGGGCCTGGGACGCGCCGTGGCGTTGGAGCTCGCGGCGTCCGGGGCGCGCATCACGATCTCCGGACGCGATCCCAATCGCCTCGAGACAACCGCTCGCGATCTGTTGGCCGCGGGTGCGAGCGACGTGCTCGCGTTGGCGGGCGACTGCACGGTCGCGGCTGACGCCGAAGCGCTGGTTCGAGGCACGGAAGCGCGCTTCGGACGGGTGGATGTGCTCGTCGCCAACTCCCCTGGCGCACCTGTCAAGCCGTTCGAGCGGCTGACCGACGATGACTGGCGTGCGGCGCTGGACACCAAGCTCGTAACACAAGCCCGCCAGGCGCGGCTCGTTTGGCCCGGCATGGTCGAGCGCGGATACGGCAGGATCGTCTTCATCGCCGGTACGCACGGGCGCCAACCCCACGCGCATGTACTCACAGCAGGCGTGGTCAATGCCGGATTGCTGAGTCTCGCCAAGGGGCTTGCGGAAGCTGGCGCGCCGCACGGCATCCTCGTCAACACCGTGAATCCCGGGCCTACTGACACCGATCGCATGCGCTATCTCGTCGCGCGTAAGGCAATTGAGGAAAGTATCTCGGAGGAGCAGGCAAGGGCCTCGTTTTCGAGCGACATCATCCTCGGGCGATTCGGTCGGCCTGCGGAGATCGCGGCGGCGATCGCGTTCCTCGCGTCCGATCGCGCGAGCTTCATAACCGGAGTCTCGCTGAATGTCGATGGAGGGCAAACCCGCACCATCTGAATCATCGCGAGATACGACGCCTGCGCGTCGACTGGCAGCCTCGTTGCCGTTATGCTCGTGATGTCAGAAACGCATCAGGCAAGTCGTTTATGTTCTTATTGACAGCATTACGGGATGGCGCCTAAGGTTATTGGACGCGCGGGAAGTGCGCAGACGTTTCGATGCGAGCTGTTGTCGAGAGGCGACGTGGTAGAGATCGATCCAAACATTAGCGCATCTCGTTCGCTGCTCATCGGAGGCAGCTGGCATCGCGGGGGCGGAGCACCGCTGGCGTCGACGGATCCCGCGACTGGCGAAACCAACGCCATACTTTCGACCGGATCCGCTGAGGACGTCGATCTCGCAGTAAACGCCGCCCGCGATGCGCTCGGCCGTGCCGGCTGGGCCGATTTGCTTCCGCATCGCCGCGCCGATCACCTGCATGCGATCGCCCGCCTTCTGAACGAGCGCGTGGAACCGCTGGCGCAGATCGTGATGCACGAGAACGGCAAGACGCTTACGGAGTGCCATCAGCAGATAAGAGGTGCCGCCGGCATCTTTCGCTACTATGCGGCGCTGTGCGAGACCGTGGGCTCGGATGTCACACCATCACGGGGCGACTACTTGTCGTTGACCGTCCATGAGCCCATAGGCGTCGTGGCCGCAATTACGCCGTGGAATTCCCCGGTGAACCTGGCGGCGGATAAGCTCGCACCTGCACTCGCCGCGGGCAATGCCGTGTTGCTCAAGCCCTCGGAGCTCACGTCTATTGTATCGCTCGAGCTCGGGAAACTCTGCATCGATGCCGGATTGCCCGCCGGCCTCGTCAACGTATTGCCCGGTACCGCCAAGACTGCCTCGGCGCTCGTCCGGCATCCGGGCGTCAACATGATCTCGTTTACCGGCGGAACCACCGCAGGACGGGCGATCGCAACGGTGGCCGCGGAACGCATCGTTCCCGTGCTACTCGAGCTCGGCGGCAAATCGCCCAATATCGTGATGGACGACGCCGATTTGTCGCTCGCCGCTGCGGGCGTCGCCGCAGGCATCTTCGGTTCGCTCGGCCAGTCGTGCATTGCCGGGTCGCGGTTGTTCGTGCACGAGTCCATACGCGAGCAGCTCGTTTCCATGCTCGTCGATATCGCGCGCGGGTTGCGACTGGGACCGCCCGACGCCGCAACGACGCAGCTCGGGCCGCTCGCCTCCTTCCCGCACCGCGAGCGCGTCCATGGACTCGTGTCGGCCGCTCGCGGCGAAGGTGGGCGCATCCTCGCGGGCGGCTCTGCGCCGGAGGGCGCCCTGTTCAGCAAGGGTGCTTACTACCTGCCGACGATCATCGACGGGCTCGATAACGCTTCGGCGACCTGCCAGAGCGAAATCTTCGGTCCGGTGTTATGCGTATTGCCTTTCACGGATGAGGCGGATCTCGTTCGCCAGGCAAACGGCACGGTGTACGGCCTTGCATGTGGCGTCTGGAGCCGCGATTTCGCCAAGGCGTGGCGCGTCGCACGGCGCGTGCACGCGGGTACCGTGTGGATCAATACCTACCGTCAGAACAGCGTGTCGACGCCGTTCGGCGGCGTGAAGCAGAGCGGCATAGGCCGTGAGCGCGGCGTCAATGGATTGCGTCAATACCAGCAGATCAAGAGCGTGTTCGTCGCCACGAGCGACGCGCCGCTCAACTTCGACCGATGAACCGGAAAGCATCTAACGCAGAGATGAACGCATCCGATACCGTGACCCTGAATGACTTTCTGGTCGTCAACCAGAACATCGAGCCCTCCTTTGCCAGCGGGAAGGGTGCGGAGGTGTGCGACGAGCAAGGCCGCGCTTACATCGATCTCGAGGCCGGGCCCGGGGTGGCGTCTGTCGGACATTGCCACCCGAAGGTGGTGCAAGCGATCAAGGACCAGGCCGACCGCCTGCTGCAGATCCCTGGCCGATACCACAGTGTGAAGACGATGACGCTCGCGCAGCGCATCTCCGAGCTTGCCGGCGGCCGCCTGCGGCGCACGTTCTTCGCCAACAGCGGTGCGGAATCGGCGGATGGCGCCATCAAGTGCAGCCTCAAGCATGCCGCGAATACGGGCAAGAAAGGGTTCGGCATCATCGCGCTGGAGCACGGCTTCCACGGGCGCACCTCGTTACCGTTGGCGCTGACGGGAATCGCCAAGCAAAAGCGCGGCATGGGTCCTTACGCAACGTTTCCCGGCGTCGTTCACGCGCCCGCGCCGTATTGCTATCGCTGTCCCCTGAAGCTCGAGCCTGGCAAGTGCGGTACGGCTTGCGCGGACGTCGTGGAAGATATGCTGCAGACGCGCGTGCCCGGCGAGGCGGCGGTGATGATCGCCGAACCGATACTCGGCGTCGGCGGCGTGATCGTGCCCCCTGACGATTACTGGCCGAAGGTCCAGGCGATCCTCAAGCGCCACCGAATCACGCTCGTCATGGACGAAGTGTTCGTCGGATTCGGTCGCACCGGTGACGACTTCGCCCACCAGCATTACAACCTCGAGCCCGACATCGTGACATTTGCGAAGGCGATCGGCGGCGGCGTCCCGCTCGGCGGCTTCATCTGCACGGAGGAGCTCGGCACGGCGTTCGAGCCTCCCGATCATTTCACGACTTACGGCGCCAAGAACCAGATCGGCGTCGCGGCTGGGCACGCGGTCCTCGATATCCTGCGCGACGAGGCACTGAAGGATCGCGCGCGCGAGCGCGGCGCGCAGTTCATGGAAGGTCTGCGGTCGCTCCAGAAGCGCTTCCCCGCTCTCGGTGACGTGCGCGGGCGCGGCCTCATGATCGGAATCGAAATGGTGCGCGGATCGGATCGTGCACCGGCTCCCGACCTCGCCAAGGCGCTCGAGCGGGAAGTGCTCAAGCGTGGCGCGCTTATCTCGACCACGGGGGCCTACGGCAACGTCCTTCGAATCACGCCGCCCCTGGTCATCGAGTCGAATCAAGTGGAGCGCGCGATAGGCATCATCGGGGAGGCCTTGTCGGCGATCCCGGCGTGAAACGCGGCCGCATGCGGCCACGAGAACATTGACCGCGCCGACGTTCGACGACTCGGCGGGCAGCAATCGAATCGGTTTACG
>JBDTUL010000473.1:0-5153 GCA_040007735.1 Gammaproteobacteria bacterium
GGTTTCGTCGAGCGGCCCGAGCTCGCAAAGAAGATGGAGGCTGCCGCGCCCGCGACGCCCGTACCCGAAACCTCTCCCAGGAATCCATTCGGTGCGAACGGCGTGAAGTTACGTTGATCTCCACGGCGCAACGTCGGCAGGTTCATTG
Source organism: Gammaproteobacteria bacterium (assembly GCA_040007735.1). Lineage (GTDB taxonomy): Bacteria > Pseudomonadota > Gammaproteobacteria > Steroidobacterales > Steroidobacteraceae > JADGHX01. The sequence continues at coordinate 149 of JBDTUL010000473.1, forward strand.
AGTCGTGACAAGCATCGAAGTGCTCGGTGTCATGCGTCCTCCGGAACCGAAACGTGAAGGCGGCGCAGCGAGCGCACCAGCGGTTGAAGATGCGTCTGATAATGGCGCCAGCGACCAGAAGAGGATCCGTAAATGGGCCGACGTATCTGCGCGGCGCTCGCCGTAAGTGACACGGATGCGCGTCTGTGGATCTCTATCGCCTGCGCGGTCCATTTCAGGCCGACGTATTCGGCGACGCCGGCGCCAATGTGCGCCGGATTCTTGACGAGGTCTTCATACTCGACCTCATGCAGTGTCCTCCCGAAACTCTCTCGCCAGTGGCGTACCAAGCGGTCATAGGCAGCGTGGTACTTCGCCAGTTCGTCAAAATCGTAGCTAAACGGATAGGCTTCGCCGAACAGCATTCGGTACATGGCGAAGCAACTGTCGATTGGCTGGCGCCTGACCAGCACGAGCTTCGAATTCGGTAGCGCACGACGAATCGCTCCGAGGTAGAGATAGTTCATGGGCAGCTTGTCGATGACTTTGTCATCCGTCGAATTGCCATCCGCGAAACGTGCGTAGGCAGCCGCCACAGCATCCGGGTCGGCAGCCGCTGCGCTGGCGAACACATCTGCGTGGTCCGGCGCCGCGGCCCCCAACAATGCTTGCGCGAAATTGTCAGTTTCACCATTCGATCGCACCCCGGACAGTCCAGTCAGGATGTGCTCCAGGAGTGTGGTGCCTGATCGTGGCAGACCAACGATGAAGATATACCGACTCGAGTCCCCGTTGCCTGATGGCGCACGGAAGGTCTTCGGGAACACCTCTTCAATTCGCAGTAGTTTTCGCTGATCCACCTCGACGTCATAAGCGAGACGGCGCCTGCGTAATCTCGCGGCCTCGGCGAACCACCGGAAGGCTTCGTCGAACCGCTGTAAGTCATCCAGCTCTTTGGCGAGTGCGTAGCCAAGAAACACTCGAGCGCGGTCATCGAGGTCGCCACTGGAAAGTGCGGCCTGTAGCTCCTCCACGTGATTAGCCTCTTGAGACTGAACACGCAGCTCGGAGCGCAGCAGGTAGCTTGCGAACTGCGTTTTGTCCAGGGCAATGGAGCGATCACATGCGGCTTCTGCTTCGAGCAGCCGGCCGACGCTACGTTCGCTGGAGGCAAGGTTGTACCAGAACCGAGAATCGTCAGGCGCCAGGGTCACAACGCGCCGATACAACGCGTTGGAACGCTCGTGCTGCCCGAGCAGCATCGATATGTGAGCAAGGGCATCATATGCGTCGGCAGATCCTTGCTGACATTCCAGGGCCTTCGAGACGACCGTCTCGGCATCCTGCCGGCGTCCGAGTCGCAACAGTATCGTAGCGAGCATGCCATGCGCGGGAAGGCAAACACTCTGCCCCGCGACAGCCTGCTCGGCAAATGGCAGGGCCTTTGCAAATTGCCCGGAGCGTATCAGCCGGTCTGCCTCAACTGCGTGGTGTGACGATGATCGCTGACTCATGCTCCACCTCGTTGCCGCCAGTGCTCCTTGAAATCATCACCCTTCCATTATTGGAGAGCGGCTCACGATAACCGGGCTTGCTGATCGGTGCCACGAGTGAGTCGCTGTCGATCGAGACGTTCGGGAAATAACGAGGGCTTGTGACAGGTATTAGAATTATTGACTACCGTTCCCTCGTTACGCGTAGCTAAGATCGGAGCTTCCCACTGAAGGCGTCGATTGCGATGCTGCGTTCTGGAGCTCGACGACTAGAGTGTTGGCAGTATCGACCGAACGTGATTTTCGAAGCCACTGAGTAGCCTGGAGGAGTTACGCCGGCCGGTTCTTACCGTAATACCCACGGACGGCAGCTTGGGCAAGCCGCTCGAAGACGGCAGCACCTCGAGATCGGGTGGTACCGCAGTTTGTGTGAGGACAGCTATCGCCTGGCCCGAGCGAACCACGGCTGTCAATCCTGCGACGCTGCCGCTCGCGTATGCGATGCGATAGCTGCGTCCCACCCGCTCCAAGCACGAAGTCGCTGCCTGATGATCGAGGGTGTCGACATCCGACAGCGCAAGTTGCAGGGGGTCAAGATTGAATGCATCGCCGCCTTTCACACCCACCCAGACAAAGGGCTCACGGCGCAGGAACTGATCGCGCTGGGGACTATCCGGTAGTGAGACGATCGCAATGTCCAGGGCGTCATCCTTCAATCGCTCGAGCAGTCGCGGCGTCGGCGCGCAAATCACTTCGATCAGCACTTGCGGATGGTGGCGCGCGAAACCCTCAAGCAAGGGGGGGAGGAATACGCGCGCGTAGTCGTCGGGGCATCCAAAGCGCACGTTACCAGACAGGCTCGTACCCAACAGCTCCGCGACGGCTTCGTCGTGGGTGCGAAGAATCTTCTGCGCGTGTGCCAGCAATCTTTCGCCGTGTACGGTAAGCGTTATGCCGCGCCCTGTTCTGATCATCAACGTCCGTTGCACCGTCAGCTCCAGCTTCTTGACTTGCTGACTCAACGCCGCCTGGGTTCTGCCCACTTGCTCCGCGGCACGGCTCATCACACCGGCTTTGGCGATGGCCGCAAAATTTCGTATCAGGTCGATGTCCAGCTTGACGCTCATGCCATTACGGTACCTTATCTGCCGTATTAGAGCTATTAGCTACCGTCACGACGCAGCGGGTAGCTAACATTACCTAAATGAAATAACTGGCTCGCCCCGAAGATTCCGCCCTGATGGATGCGACGTTATTCCTCGGCCAGCGGGGGCGCAAGGCAACGCGCCTATGTCGTGCAACCAGCAGTAGTCGGGCAGCGCACCGTACGACTGTGGACATGGCTCCAATGTTTTGTTGAAGGCGACGAAGTGTCATCACCGAGTGGGGAGTGCAACGTGGAGAAACCAGCAGAGCCGAAATCCATGATCGAGGCTTCGCCCGATGCGAATGCCTGGAGAAGCACGATCCTCGCCGCCAGCCTCGCGAAGATGCCCAAGCGACAGGAAGCGTTCACGACGCTCTCGGGGCTTGCAATCGACGATCTGTATACACCGGAAGACGTCGACGGCGGCGGACCCGCAAAAGTGATCGGCCTTCCGGGTGAATATCCGTATACACGTGGCGTTCATCCCACGATGTACCGCGCCCGTCCCTGGACTATTCGGCAGGTGGCAGGCTTCGGTACTGCCGAGGACACCAACGGGAGGTACAAATACCTGCTCGCTCACGGCGAGACCGGGCTCTCGACGGACTTCGACCTTCCCACGCTACTGGGCTATGACTCTGACCACCCTGTGGGAGTCCCGGAGATAGGCAAAATCGGTGTGGCGGTCGATACCGTGGAGGATGTGCGCTTGCTGATGGCGGACATACCGCTAGACCAGGTGTCGACTTCCTACACGATCAATGCCTCGGCATTCGTGCTGATGGGAATGTATGAAGTCGTCGCCAAGAATCAGGGCGTGGCGAAAGAGCAGATTACCGGCACCATCCAGAACGACATCCTCAAGGAATACACGGCGCAGAACGAGTACATCTATCCGCCCGGCCCGGCCGTGCGCCTCGTGGTCGACACGATGGAATACGCCGCGAAAATGATGCCGCGTTATAACCCGGTAAGCGTCTCGGGCTATCACATACGTGAGGCGGGTTCGAACGCCGTGCAGGAACTCGCGTTCACGCTCGCTGGAGCGCACTGTTACGTTACGGAAGCGGTGAAGCGCGGCATGTCAGCGGATTTCGTGGCGCCGCGAGTATCGTTTTTCTGGGATATTCACAACGATTTCTTCGAGGAAATCTGCAAACTGCGAGCGGCGCGCCGCTTGTGGGCTCGAATGATGCGCGAATGGGTTGGCGCGCAAGACCCCAGGTCCTGGACGATGCGGGCGCATTGCCAGACGGCTGGCGTCAGCCTTACGGCCCAGCAACCGGACAACAATATCGCGCGCACGGCCATTCAGGCGTTGGCTGCGATTCTGGGTGGAACGCAGTCACTGCACACCAACTCGAAAGACGAGGCATTTCAGATCCCCTCCGAGGGCGCAATCAAGATTGCGGTACGCACTCAGCAGATTCTCGCCCTTGAAAATCGAGTTGCCGATGTTGTCGATCCGTTGGGTGGGTCCTATTACGTCGAAAACCTGACGAACCGACTCGAGGAAGAGGCCGAGGCATTGATTCGGAAAATTCTGGATCGGGGCGGCATGGTGCACTCGATCGAGGACGGATATATCCAGCGGCAGATAGCCGATTCCGCGGCGGCGTATCAGCGTGATCTGGAAGCGAAGCGGGAGTTCATCGTCGGCATGAACATTCATATCGACCCGGAGGAGCCGTTGCCGTTCGAGCCGTTCGAGCTCGACCCGGGTCTGGGCGAACGCCAGATCAAGCGTACGCAGGGCATTCGGCGCTCGCGTCCCCAGGCCGAAACGGCCAGCGCGCTCAAGGAAATCAAACAGGCAGCGACGGGAAGCGACAACGTGATGCCGGCGGTAGTGCGCGCCATCCGAGCGCAGGCCACAGTCGGCGAGATCTGCGATGTGCTGCGCGAGGTATTCGGTACATATCGCGCGCCCATCGTCTACTAGCCCGTTCTACAGAAGATGATCGAATCATGAAGCCGATACGTGTTGTGGTAGCTAAACCGGGGCTCGATGGGCATGATCGTGGAGCGAAGATCATCGCACGCGCATTCCGCGACGCCGGTATGGAAGTCATCTACACCGGGATATTTCAAACCACGGAGATGATTACGCGTACCGTGGTAGAAGAAGACGCCGACGTCCTGGGTCTCAGCATCCTGTCAGGGGCTCATCTGCATTTTGCCGAGGAGATCTGCCGCGCATTGCGCGAACAGGCCGCAAGGGAGGTGCTCGTCGTGATGGGCGGGATTCTTCCGCCGCCAGACATTCCGAAGGTCAAAGCGTTTGGTGTGGCGGAAGTATTTGGTCCCGGTACTCCAACGGCGAAGATTGTCGAGTTCGTGCGGAGTTGGCACGACGCACGATGAGTACGTCGGAGTTTGGGAGCGC
>JBDTUL010000474.1:0-5108 GCA_040007735.1 Gammaproteobacteria bacterium
ACGGCTGCGTCAGGTCGCGAGCGATCACGGCCGCCGGGCTCGACGAGATAGAACGATGAGCTGTGGTCCACGAAGTACGACCCGTCTTTTGAAGGTTCCTGCATCGCTGCGTAAGCCCCGAACGTACGGACCACATCCGCGATCTGCTGCTTCGTACCCGTAAGCCCGATGAAGTGCGGACCAAAGCTGGCCACGTAGCGCTCCATCACCTCTGGTATATCTCGCTCGGGGTCGACCGTGATGAACGCTACGCGCAGATGCTGCGCATCGGGGCCTAGAAGGTGAATGGCGTTCGCAAGCCGCGCCATCGAGGTCGGGCACACATCCGGGCAATGAGTGAATCCGAAAAAGACGAGCAGCCATTCACCGACGAAGTCCTGCGCGGAGACGAGCCCGCCGTGCTCATCGAGCAGCGTGAAAGGCCGCTCGATCGCAGGTACCCTCGAGGGGCTGGAGCGCACAGCAGAGCTGGACTGAATCAGCTTCCTCAGGCTCGTCGGTGAAACGCCACCCAGGACCAGGCCTTCACCCATGGAGAAGGCCGGCACCCCGGTCACTTCGAGGTCCGTCGCGAAGAGGCGCACCCGCTCGAGATAACGGCGATGCTCGATGTTGCCGATCTCCCGTTCGATCTGCTCCACGTCCAGACCGGCGGCTGCGGCCCGTGCGAGGATTATGGCTTGCGTGAGCGGAGCCTTTTCTTCCATGAGAAGCTCGTGCAGAACGCGGAACTGCTCCGGATTCTGGCGATATGCGGCAACGGCGACGCGGGCCGCCAGCTCCGCCATCGCACCCCCGGTGGGCAGGAGCATGATGGCCACGCGCAGATCAGGGTTGTCGCTCAACGCCTGTCGCACGGCCGGTGCGCTCGTCTTGCACGGAACACACGTGTAGTCGGTGAACTCGATGAGAACGGAGGAGGAGGCGCGATTGCCCAGACTCGGTGTGAACGCCGCGTGAGTGAACGATTGCCACTTCTCGCGCAGCAGCCTTGCCCGAGCCGCGCCGCGTGAGGCCAGCATGCGAGTCTGAATAACGGCACGCGCCGCGTCGAGCGTCTGCGGATTGTCGGCCAGAAATTCGGGGTGCTCGATCAGGACGGCGCGAATGCGCGTCGCATTGATCTCGCTGCGCGACCACAGCAGCGCCGCGATGCCGGAGGCGACGCAGGCGCCGAGCACGAACCAAACGAACTCGCGCCTGCCTGGAAGGTATGGCGCCCTCACTACGACATCCTGAGAACCGCCTTCACGACGTCGCCCCGCTCCGACGCCTCGACGGCCTGCTGAATGTCCTCGAAGCCGAACGGCGTCAGAAGTTTGTCGAAGGGAAAACGCCCCTGCGCGTACAGATCCACGAGACGCGGAATGAACTCATCCGGAACGCTGTCGCCCTCGATGATGCCGCGTAACCCGCGGCCGAAGAGAATGCTGTTCATATCCAGCTTGATCTCGGTGCCGAGCCGTGACACGCCCATGACGCCACACATGCCCGTGAGTGTGAGACATTCCACCGCCTGGCGCACGACGGCCGGGAGCCCCGTACATTCCAGGGAGTACATGCATCCACCGTTGGTGATCGCCTGAATCCGCTCGATCGGATTCTCCGCGGTCGGATCAATGACGTGTGTCGCGCCCAACTCGCTGGCGAGAGCGCGCCGTTTTGCGAGTGGGTCCACAGCGATGACGCGTGAGCAACCACACAGATGAGCGGCCATCACAGCACTCAGGCCCACGGTTCCCGCACCGAAGATGGCGATTGTCGAGCCTGCCCTCGGTTGTAGCGAATTCATGACCGCTCCCGCGCCGGTTTGCACGCCACAGCCAAGCGGGCCCAGAAGCCACAGCGGCACTGCCGAGTCGACCTTGACGGTGTTCCGCTCCGAGGCGACTGCGTGCGTTCCGAACGAGCTCTGACTGAAGAAGTGGCCGTTCATCACCTCGCCATCACTCGACAGTGCGCAGCTCCCATCCGGGCGCGTCCCCAGAAAATTGAATTGATAGAGCTCATGGCAATAGGCCGGCTTGCCCGCGAGGCAGCTCGGACAGCGCTGACAGCTACTGAACGAGAGCACGACAGCGTCACCCGGCTTTACCTTGGTGACGGCCGCGCCCACTTTCTCGACGATGCCGGATCCCTCGTGCCCGAACACGCAAGGCAGAGGGACCGGGAAATACTGGTCTCGGCACACAAGGTCCGTGTGGCAGACCCCGACCCCCGCGATTTTTACGAGCACCTCGTCAGCCCGCGGCTCCGCAAGCGACAGCGACTCGATATGAAATGGTCCGGATGTCTCGCGAACGACCGCAGCCCTGATTTGCATCGCTGTCTCCCCGTGTCAGCCGCCGCAGGCCAGCAGCATCGTCGCGTGATCGTTCTGATGATGCGGTCCGTTGGTATGCACGACCTTTCCGCAGCGGTAATTGACGCGCACCTTCTCCCACGTGTCCCGGTTTCCGTCGAGATCGCGCCCGCCGCTCAGCACCAGGCCGATGGGAAGCGCGCAGCGCCTTGCGGGACCGGATGCGCACAACTCGCGCGCCTTGACCGTGCAATCGAACCGCTTGGTCTGGTCGGTCTCGGAGAAGACCAGGCACTCGACGATCTCGAGGCGAGCGGGCGCGGCCTGCTGTTGCTCTTCGGCGTGAACTGGCACGAGCAACGCCAAACCGAGCGCCATCGTTGCGAGACCACCCACTTTCATCCCGATTGATGCGCTCACTGGGTTGCCCCCGCAAGAACGAACGAATGCGTGGCATCGAGCGTGGTCGAGATGGAGACCGTCCCATCGGGACGCCACATCACATCTGCGCCGGCCGCTGGGCTGCCCTTCGAGAGTCGCCCGAGCACTCGTCCATCCTTCACCACCGTGTAAGCCAGCGCCGGATTCAGATTGCGAACCACGAACTGCGTGCGGTCCGCTTTCGCGGGACCGGGCCCCACGGTCACGATCAGCGCACGCTTTGCAGGGTCGTAATAGGCCTGGTACACATTGGTGAGCAAATAGTCGACCTCGGTAATCTGGGGAGCGTCGAGCTGCTCGCGCGTCCACGGCTGCGTATAGAGCGTGCGGAATGCGCTGCCCTTATCGAGACGGGCCAGCGCGAGAAGCACGTTGCCCGACCAACTGTCCACGCCGTGCGAGTTTCCTTGCGCATCCGTCTTGTAGTCATCGCTTCGCGGATAGTAGTAGGCGCCCTCTTCCCACTTGGGATTGAAGTTACGTTCCGCATAGTCGAGAAGCTGCTGGCGAGACTGCGTATCGCCGACCTCGGCGGCCATGAAGGCCACCTGACCGAAGCCCAGCGAGACCATCGCCTTGTTGGCATCCGGCACCGCCTGCGCGTAACCGCCGGAGAGGTAGTTTTTCACGTAAAGATCCCGCTGCCCGGGATAGATCGTTGCGATCAGCTCCGGATTCCACGCGTGCATCCAGGCGCCACTCCAGCCATCTAGCACCGGACTGCCGGGTTCTTCGAAGACTTTCTGCCTGGCGTAGATATAGCGAACGTTTTGTTTGGTGACAGTGTTCGTGTAGCCCTTGCTCACCCAGGCCGCCGCGAACCTGGGCATCACCTCCGCGGCGTATTTCGTTCCATACACCTGATCGAAATTGATCAGCCCGAGGATGGGGGGCTGATTGCACGCGGGGAAAATCCGATTGGGCTCGCAAAGCACGCCCTCGTAGTTGTTGGCTACGTATTCCTGATGCACGATCTGCGCCACATCGGGGAGCGAGTAGTGGAACTCGACAGGTCCGTTACCCCACGTGTTCGCCACATAGCGGAAGGTAAAGGCATCGGGCCGGTTGTACCGGCCGTCCCGATACAGCATTTCGTACAGGGCTCCCGCCTGCAGCAGGTAGCCCTTGAGCATGATGTTGTTGCGGGCCACCGGGTCGAGCCAGCCCGCTGCGAGATCTGGCGCATCCGGGTCCGCGGTGGAGGTTCCCGCCCGACTCGACTGAATCCACGACTCCCAGATATCCGGCAAGGTCATCTTCTGGATGAGCGCGTGCATCGCCTCGCGATACAGCTCGCGATAGGCCGGCGTGTACTGGTGTTGCACCAGCCCGAGCGCGGCCGCCATGTAGGCGAGCTGGAACTGCTGAGTGCGCTCGGCAACCGCCCACAGGTCATCGCTCATACCGGACCAGTCGCCGGGAAGCTGCCGGGAGAGCTTGACGAAGCGCCGGACGTGGCCGACCTCCTTCGCGTCAAGCGCTGGATAGTCCGCAGGATCGATGTCTACCGCGCTCACACGCGGCGGGGCGGCACCCGCCGCCGCAGCAATGAACGTGCTCACTGCCGCGCCGAGCGCCGCAATCCATACTGTTTTTCTCATGGCGTTTTCCCCTCGAGAATTAGAATTTGTACGTCACGTCGAGGCCGTAACTCCTCGGTGCTGCACGGTACGAGAAATTCGCGATCGGCGGCACGGGCGCCGCGTAGACGTTGTAGTGTTTGTCGAGCAGATTGCGCGCCCACGCCGCCACTTGCCAGCGGCCACCACCGCGCGCCGCTTCCAGCGCAAAGCGGGCATTCACGAGACTGAAGCCGTCACGTTCGGTGCCCGCCGAGTTGTACACGTCGAACCACATGGGGCCAGTCAGTTGCCACTCGACGTGCGATTGCAACGTCACGCCGGCCGTGATGGGCCGATTGAGCTCGATGATGAAGCTGTTCGTGTAGTCGGGTGTGACGGGAATCTCCTTGCCCAAGGCGCTCGCCACCGCCGTCTTCCTGATCTCGGTATCCGTGGAGCCAAAGTTGTCGACAACGCGCAGGCTGTCCGTCACCTGGTACGACATACCGAGCTCGAAACCCTGCGAGCGAACTTTCTCCAGGGAGATCACCATCGTGATGGGCGGATTCGGAAACGCCGTGAAGGACTGGGCGTTGTCGATCTGCGTGTAAAAGACGGCTGCATCGAGCGCCAGCCGCCCGCCCAACCACCGGCTCTTGAAGCCAACCTCGTACGCGTCGGAGGTCTCCTTGGGGAATGCGTCGGGAAAGTCGGTGGTCGGCGCCTGCCGGCGAACCGCTGCTCCGGTTCCTGCACCGTTGAATCCTCCGCTTCTGAAGCCGCGCCCGACGCTGGCGAAGAGC
>JBDTUL010000475.1:0-5108 GCA_040007735.1 Gammaproteobacteria bacterium
CGAGCCGAACACTATTCCAAGCTTGCGCAAGTGCTTCTCTACGGCACGTGCGCGGTGGCGCTGGTTCTCGGCCTTTACGGACGCTTCAAGGGTCTGGGGTCGGCGTCCATGGCTGCCGACGAGTACTACATTGCGCGCTCCGTCGAGAATGTTCTGCGCGTCGGGGTGCCCGAGTACTTGTGCGGCGGTTATTACCCGCGCGCGCTCATCTTTCAATACGCCGTTGCGCTTCTCGCGAGCAGCGGAATGGACGTTGAACTGGCCGCGCGACTGATTGCGTCCGTTGCAAGCGTGGTCGCACTGCCTGCCGCCTTCCTTCTCGGTCGGCGCGTCGGCGGCCCGGCGGTTGGCCTCGCTGCCGTGGCGATTCTCGCGGTGTCGGTCTGGGAAGTCGAAGTCGCACGCTTCGGGCGAATGTATGCGCCATTCCAGGCCGTGTTCCTGTGGTACCTCGTATATTTCGTCAAGCTCACCGTCGATCGTCAGCGCAGCGCGTTGTGGCCGCTGCTCGCCTTGACGGTTCTGGGCGTGCTGACCTGGGAGGGCGGGGCATTTCTCGCACTGGCGAGCCTCTTGGCGCCCTTCGTGAACAATTCCAGGGGACGGCTGTCGCAAGCGGAGGTGCTGTTCCTGGCGCTCAACGTGGTGGTGTTCATCGGCATCTTTGCCCTGACGTTTGCGAACCTGCGGCTCGCCGGCACCGGCGAGCCGCAGTTCCCGGACAACTTCGATGTGGACGCGGCTCGTGAAGTGTCGCTCGCGGCCCTCGGCATCGTGGATGACACGCGGCCGCTCTGGCGAACCCTCAGCGCGCACTTCGGGTGGATGATCATTGCGCTGGTGCCTGTCTTGCTGGCACTGAACGCCGTGCGATATCTGTGGCGCATCCGCGCCCAGTGGCCAGTTGCGCTGGGGCTGTTGCTGGCGCTGGTGCTCGGCCTGTTTCAGCAGTTCGCGGCTTGCGGTGCCGTGCTCCTGCTGTTGCCGTTGCTCGGGCTGCTGCCCGCGCGTGAATTCGCAAGCGGTCCAGGCAGACACGTCCTGTTGGCTATCGCCGCGACAGCCGTGTTCTGGGTGGCCTTTGGCCTGATGACCTCGGATTGGCGCCAGGGTGTGGCAACCACCTGGCTGGGCCACAACCATTTCGTCTGGCTCGCCTATGAGCTCACACGTTTCCCGAACCTGCTCCTGCAAGTGGTGCGCCCGTGGTCGCGCAGCGTGCCGATCCTCGGTGTTGGCCTCGCACTGCTGTTTGCACTCGCACTGTGGCGCGTGCTCCGGCAAGGGGAGCAGGCGGCTGTCGAGCGAGCACTCCTGCTGACCACCGTGTGCCTTCTCGCGCTCGTCGGCATGAGCGAGCCGCCGCGACAGGAAACGCGGTACGTATTCTTTCTGTATCCCGTCTTCATCATTCTGGGGCTGGGCGCCGCCGTGCACGCGGCTCGAGCCATCGGAAGAACGTGGGGAACGGGCGCGGAGGTTATCGGCGTGCTCGCGTTGGCCGCCCTGTTCATGCTCACAGAAGATTTCCAGCCGCGTCACCTTCTGAACACCGGCACCATGGCCGCGAATGTTCGCGCCGACCTGCCTGAGAAGCTCGAGACGCATGTGGTGGGTCGCACCGACGTTCGTGGGGCTGCGCAGTGGCTGTCCGCTCACGCTGTGTCGGGACGCACACTCGTAGTCAATGCGTTCCCGACTGCCGATTACTACTACAAACATTTCGACTTCACGTACATCGACGAGAGCAGCCCGCGCTTCCGAGCCTATGCCTGCCGGCGGGGCACCCTGGAGCGTTGGGGAAATCTTCCTCTGGTTCATTCGATGCCGCAGCTCGACTCGCGCATCGCCGCGGCCGGAGGGGCCTTCATGGTCATCGGTGATCGCAACGCAGATCAGTTCACCAGCGCCCTGGCGCGCTGGAATCCTCGCATCGTGTGGACTGCGCCCGATGCGGAGATCCAGATTCTGGCGTTCGGCGCACCCTGAGCTCGCACTACGTGTGCCGGGCCGTTTGCGCCTCGATCTGCGGCGTCCCGGCCGCGGGGAAGTGGACGATTTCCGCCACCTGGTAATCCTTCTGCTCGCGGGCGTGCGTAAAGATGATCAGCTCGCCCAGCAGGCCGAGCGCGATCAGCTGCAACCCCAGCACCACGAACAGCGAAGACAGCAGGAATAGCGGCCGGCCGGCCAGCGGCCGCATCAGGAACACTCGCTCGCCGATCATCCACAGCGTGAGTCCGGCGCCGATGGCGAACGTGGTGACCCCAGCCATGCCGAAAAATCGCAGCGGCTTCTTAGTGAACCGCACCAGGAAGAAGACGGTGACGATATCGAGCCCGCGGTGCGCGTAGTCGCGCGCACGATAGCTGCCCTGGAATCGATCGCCCGCTGACTGGCGCACACGTACTTCGGAGACCCTGAATCCCTGCCGATCGGCCAGTAGCGGCAGGAAGCGGTGTTGATCGCCGTATAGCGAGATTTCCTCTAGAACCTCGCGCCGCATGGCGCGCGCGCCGCACCCGAGGTCACTGAACTTCACGCCGGTGATGGCGGCGACGAGGCGATGAAACAGGCCGCGGCGCGCTCGCTCCAGCCAGCCGCCGACGCGCGGCCAGCGATGGCCGACGACGAGGTCCGCCGATTCGAGCTGGTTGACGAGCGTGGGAATCTCCGCCCCTTCGATCTGGAAGTAGGCGGGCAGGGTGAGGACGACGTCGCCGCGCGCGTGCTGGAAACCCACCATCAGCGCGCCGGCTTCGCCGAATGAGCGGCTGAGGCCCACGAGTGTGATTTCAGGATGCCGGGCGGCCAGCTCGCGCAGCTGCGGAGTGACGAGCGGACGCTGCCCGTCCAGAACGAAAATGCATTCGAACGGAACACCCAGCGCATCGAGCCCGATGCGGTAGTCCGCATAGAGCTCGGCGGGATCCGAAAAGCGGTCGCCAACGGGGATGATCACCGAGAGCTGAATAGTGCCGGCGGCCGCGCTCATGTCTGGGACTCCCTCTTGGGGCCGGAAGCCGAAGCGAACACCTTGTTCGTCAAGCCCAGGAATTCATGCTGGGTGAAACCGCTCAGCTTGTAGATCAGCTCACCGAGCGCGCCGTGGCTTGCCACGATGCAGGCCGATGACAGGAAGATGAGCCCCGACCCAGCAACAGGCAGCGACAGCGGCTGCCCGTCGAACACCATGGAGTAGAAGCTCCAGGTGAGGGCAATGCCGGCTGCGAACAGCGGCAGCAGTGCGAGCAGGCTGAACCACAGCAGAGGTTTGGACGTGAAGGTGGTCACGGTCTTGATGACCAGCAGGTCGAGCAACACTTTGTACACTCTCGAGAGGCCGTACTTCGACTGGCCAAATTGACGCGCGTGATGATTCACTTTGATTTCCGCAATCCGGGGCCCGGCAATCGAGGCCACGGCGGGGATGAAGCGATGCATCTCCGAATACAGCGGAATCTTCTTGATGAGCACCGCCCGGTAGGCCTTCAGCGAGCAGCCGTTGTCGCGGATCGGGACGCCCGTCACTTTGGCGATGAGCCGGTTCGCGATGCGCGAGGGAATCTTCCTTGAGATGAGCTTGTCCTGCCGATTGAAGCGCCAGCCGACGACGATGTCGTACCCTTCATCCATCTTCGCAAGAAACGAGCCGATGTCGGCCGGGTCGTTCTGCAGGTCGCCATCCATCGTGATGATGATCTCGCCGCGCGCGTACTCGATACCGGCCGCCATGGCGGCCGTCTGGCCATAGTTGCGCCGGAACTTGACGACGCGCACACGCGAATCGGTGCGCGCCAGCTCCACGCCCACCTCGAAGGTGCGGTCGCGGCTGCCGTCGTCGACAAAGACCATTTCGAACGGAACCCCGAGTGGCGTCACGGCCGCGGCTATCGCGGCATGCAGCGGCGTAATGCTCTGCTGCTCGTTGTAGAAAGGAACGACGATGGAAAGCCGGGGCTCGGGCGACATTACCTAATCCATGTGCATACAGAGAGAAAATGTAGCATACGCGTGGCGGGAAACCCGGAAGGCCCGCACAGGTGCAACGGGTCGCGGTCCGGGGGCCGTATAGGCATACTTTTCAAGGCCCGCTTCCCACGGCCGATAGCGTACGGACTTCGATGACGGACGAACAGTGACCATTACCGATACCCGTGATGCGCCCGGCCGCTACGACATACAGACTGAGACGTGCATCGTGGGGGCGGGCGCGGCGGGTATAACCCTTGCGCTCGAGCTCGCCCGGGCCTCGCGCGAGGTCTGCCTGATCGAAAGCGGCGGGTTTGCTCCCGATGAGGCCACTCAGGCGCTCTACGACCTGGAGAGCACGGGCTACCGCCTGCGCGCCAACTACATGTCCCGGGCCCGGTACTTCGGCGGCAGCTGCAATCTCTGGGCGGGCCGGAGCATGCCGCTCAGTGAGCTCGATTTCGAGCCGCGCCCCTGGGTGCCGCACAGTGGCTGGCCCTTGCCGTACGAGGAGGTGGCCGGCCTCTATCCCCGGGCCGCGAAGATACTGGGCGTGCCGCTGGAAGATGACGCCACCACCGGCATGTTCGAGCGCCGCGCTACGCCTGCGGAGCGGCAACTGTTCGCAAGCGGCGCATTCGTGCCCACCTACTCGCTTTGGGCGCGCAGTTCGAAGCGGTTCGGCGCCAGCTACCGTGCGGAGTTGCGCCGTTCGCGGCACGCGCGCGTACTGGTGAACGCCTCGGTGACGCAGGTCAATCTGGATGCCAGTGGCCGCGCCGTTGAATCTCTGACAGTGGTGACGCCGGACGGCCGGAAGTCTGCCATCCGCGCCCGCAATTTCGTGATCGCCTGCGGCGGGCTCGAGAACGCGCGATTGCTGCTCGCTTCGCGGGATGTGCAGCCCGAGGGCATCGGCAATGAGCACGGCGCCGTCGGCCGGTATTTCATGGATCACCCGCGCGCCGTCTACGGCAAGGTGCACCTGAAGGCGTCTTCCAAACTGTCGCTGTTGCGCGGGCGGCCGCTGCCGGGCGGCAAGCTGCAGCTGGGAATCGGCCTCTCGGCCGCCACGCAGAAGGCGGAAGGGTTGCTCAATCACTATCTGACGCTCGAGTCGCAGTCCTCCGGATACA
>JBDTUL010000476.1:0-5096 GCA_040007735.1 Gammaproteobacteria bacterium
GCAGGGAACGAAGTCGGCGCCCGGTTGCAGCAAAAATCGCATTGCCTACGGCGGGGGCCGTAGGCGGGAACGCAGGCTCGCCCAGGCCGGTCGGAGCGAAGTCGGATTCAATGAAGTGCACGTCGATTTGCGGCGTACTGGCTATGCGCAAAAGAGGGTACTGGTCAAAGTTGCCTTCCTTGATCCGCCCATTTTCGATACTGAGCTTTTGGTTCATCATCGTGCTCACCGCATCGACAATCGAACCTTCGACCTGATTCTCCGCCCCGCTACGGTTGACGATTGGCCCAACATCGGCAGCAACAGTCACCTTGACGATCTCGACTTTATTGTCGGACGTGACGCGCACCTCCGCGACCTCCGCGACGTGCGCAAAATGGCTGAAGCAGAACGCAAGTCCCAAGCCTTGCCCGGCCGGCATTTTCCTCCCCCAACCGGCCTTCTCGGCAGCCAACTTGATCACGCTCGCGGCACGCCCTGTGTGCAGCGCGGATGGATCGCCGTCCTTGAGCCAGCGTGATTCACCTAGGATTTCGAGCAGGAATTCTACGTAATCGCGGTTTGCGACCACCGCCAATTCGTGGAGGAAGCCCTGGATTACAAACGCCTGAACGTTGGACCCGGGCGCTCGCATCGGCCCACAGGGGATCTTGAGCGGTATCAGCGTTTGGCCAATCTCTGCGTGCTGTACGAGGCCCGCCGGGAAGTCAGTGGCGCTGACCTCACCGCCTGCCACTGCCTCCTTTCCATCCGCCGAAAACGAAATCGAGTGGTTTCGAAAAGCAATGAGCCTCCCGTTGGCGTCGAGCCCACCTTCCAGATAATGGAATCCGCCCGCGCGATATTTGTCGTGTCGCATATCATCCTCACGCGTCCACGTGAGTTTGACCGGAGCATCGACCCGCATGGCAATCGCGGCTGCTTCGCACATGTAATCGTTGTACAAACGCCTGCCGAAACCGCCTCCGACTCTTGTCTGGTGAACGGTAACGTTTTCCGGAGCAAAGCCGAGATCTTTCGTAAGGTAGTCCCAGGCCGAGAAGATTGGCGGCGCCACTCCCGGAACTTGCGACGGTGCCCAGATTTCCAGCTTGTCGTTGCGGCGCCAGGCCATACAGTTCTGCGGCTCGAGCGTCGCGTGCGCTACAAAAGGATAGTGATAAAACGCTTTATGAATGCGCTTGGCCGAGCTCAACGTGCGCTCGAAGCCGTCAGTTGCAAAGATGATGTTCTCAGCCCTGGCTCCCGCCAATGCACGCGCTCGATCGCTGAACGCTGTCCAGCTGTCCTTTGATGCCTGCGTTTCATCCCATTCGATCTGGAGAGCGGATTTGGCGCGAAAGGCGTTCCAGGTTGAATCTGCGATGATCGCAACGCCTGCGCGAAGCTGAAAGTCGTTTCCATTCCCCTCTATTGCGAATGCGTCCTTTACCCCTGGCATTGTCTTTATGCGGGCGAGATTTGCTCGAAGAACCTTGCCACCTACCGCCGGACATTTCTCATACACGGCATGCAGCATTCCCGGTAACGATTGATCGATCCCAAAAAGAGGCTTCCCTGTAACGACTGCTTCGTTGTCGACGCCGGCGACTCGCGTGCCGAGCAACTTGTACTCGCTTCGTGTTTTTAGCTTGAGCGCTTTCACGTCAGGGATCGGCAGGCCGGCTGCCAGCCGTACCAGAGAGGCGTACTCGGCGCGGCGATTGCTGGCGTCATGTACGACTGCTGCATCCCTCGTGCGGCACTCGGACGAGGAAACCCTCCACCCACGCGCTGCCGCCTCGACCAACATCGACCTGGCGGCGGCGCCGGCTTGACGCAACTCGTCCCAGTTCAGGGCAATGGACATCGAACCGCCGGAAAACTGGGCCCCAAACCGCTTCATATCAACGGGCGCTTGAACGACGTTGACCGCGGCCCACGGAACGTCCAGTTCCTCGGCAATGATCATCGGAAGCGCCGTCTTGATTCCCTGCCCGATTTCCGGATTTTTAGCCATGATCGTGACCCGGCCGTCCGGAGCTATGCTTAGAAAGGCGTTGGGTTGAAAGCTCGTGGCTTTCGCCCCCACGGCCGGTGCAGAGCCAATCGAGAATCCCAGCAGAAGTCCGCCAGTCGCGCTGGCGCTAAGATTAAGGAACGACCGACGGGACAGCTGCGGGTAGTTATTTGTGGCATACCGCTGCGCCTCGCGCATCAACGCCATGTAGTCCTGTTCGAACGAAGGGGGTCGCGTCATGCGGCACCCGTTTTCGCAATTTCCGCTGCGGCTCGATGGATGGCCTTGCGGATTCGGGTGTACGTTCCGCATCTACAAATGTTTCCGGCCATAGCCGCGTCAATATCTTCATCCGTAGGTGCCGGAGTGCTTTTCAGGAGTGCGACAGCACTCATGATCTGGCCAGCCTGACAATAGCCGCATTGTGGAACATCGAGCTCCATCCACATTGCCTGGACCGGATGCAGTCGGCTATTGCTCCCTGCGAGTCCTTCGATTGTCGTAATTGAAGCGGTTTTTACTGCAGAGATCGGTAGGGAACAGGAGCGGGCCGGGGTGCCGTCGACATGCACTGTGCAGGCGCCACACTGCGCGATTCCGCAACCAAATTTTGTGCCTACCAAGCCCAGCGTATCGCGTAGCACCCATAGCAGAGGTGTCGATGGGTCAACGTCGACCTCTCTGATTTCGCCATTGACGTCGAGACTCACCATCTTTGCCCCCGGTATCGCACCCAGATTCACCGGACTACACACGGTGTGTCCTGAATACAGTATGCCATAGCTGGAATCAAAGACAGGGTTGCTGACGCTTCGCGGCAATTACACAAGGAAGTGAATGGGTAGGGCATGATCCCGGCAGGACGCTGCATCGGTGCCGACGGTGCAGGCATCGCGTAGCCGCGGTCTAAACATCACCGTCTAACATGGAAATGGAGAAGTTCATGAGTGAGCCCATCAAGAGGGCTGCAACCTTGCGCATGCAAGTCGTCGACGTTTTGATGGACGAACTTCGCAATGGCCAATTCGCGCCCGGCGAACGATTGACGGAGCAGAGTCTCGCCCAACGTCTCGAAGTCTCGCGCACTCCGATCCGAGAGGCGCTGAATCAGCTTACGGAGCAGGGCTTGCTGGAGGCAAGGCCGCGCGGTGGCTACGTCATACCCTCACCCACGGTCGACCAGGTCCACGAGATGACCGCAGTTCGGATGCTGCTTGAACCGCCCGCCGTGCGGATGGCAGCTGTTGAATACACCACGAAATCGATCAAGCTCATCAGCAAAGCCATCGAAGCCGAAGCTGCAGCGGCCAAAAAGCCGAATCCGGCTGATTTTGCGCACGCCAACGAGGACTTCCGCCGTGCGGTCTTCGCGGCAATCTCAAACAAAGTGCTGTGGAGCTTGATCTCGCAGTTCGCCAATCACCTCAGCTTCGTAAGGGCCGTGACCCTGCGGGACATCCCGCTGCGGCGGGAAATCATCGTCCATCAGCGAGAAATCCGCGACGCGATTGCCGCTCGTGATGAAAGTCTCGCCGAAGGGCAGTGGCGGTCATACCTTCGCTTTACCGAGGATTCGCTCGTCGCCGCCATGGACGCGGCATCCGGCCCACGACGGCCTCGCCGCCGCTAGTTGAACGCGATCATCTGAAGGGCGGGACTTCCCGCCCCAGGCCTGGGAGCCCTCTGGGAGGAGCGTTGCATTGTGCCGGCAGCGAATGCATACTGTACACGGTGATGCAAGAAGCGCTCAGGTGACCCGCCGGCACGGGTGGTCGCGCGAGCCACGAGCGTTGAAGTAGCGAACGTACAGAGTGCATGTGATGAGGCAGAAGTTCGTCGGCATCCTGGCGATATTGATCGCAGCAACGTCGGCGGCGCCTGCGCTCGCGGAATCCCGCGGCTACATCATCGATTGGTTCGCCACCGCGACCAACGCTGCGGACTACCAGGCCAATTGTCCGGAGAACCGCAATGGCGGGGTCATGTCATGGCTTCGGCGAGACATGATTGCGGCGGGCTACTCCCCGCCGGAAGCGGACAAAATTCTCACTACCGTCGTTGGCGACATGGACCTGCCGCCGGACATAGCGACCAGGATATTCACCCGGGCCAAGGTGAACGGCAGGAGTGTAAACGTCCGTTCCTACCCCGAGGCCGTTCCTGATCCGCGCATAGAGACGGTCACGGGGAAGTATGCCCACGGCTTCGATCTTGGCGTCGCCAATGGCGCGAACAAGTTTATCGATCCCGATACGAGAAAACCCGTCGATAATCAGCTGTGGCGCGCGGTCGGATGCACCGCCACGTTTCGCGCCGACCCGCCACGAAAGTCGTATTACGAAGCAAACGTCTGGGACAACAACCTGTACGAAGAGCTCGTGCCGCATTGGGCGCTGCAGATTTCCGGCGAGGATCTCAGCAAGGACGGCAAAGTGACCGTCGTTCTGAGCAGGACGACCCGAGAGCTTCTCCGTGACGCCGCCGGAAGATTTTTGAAGAATGCCAGCTACGTCATCGATCCCAGTCCGGACTCCCATAATGTTCTGAAGGGAGAGATCAAAAACGGCGTCCTGACCATCGACCCCGCGGATATTCGCCTGAGGGGTTTCATATATGGCGAGATCGCCCTGCGAAATGCGCACATGCGCATGTGGTTCGAAGACGACAAGGTCATAGGGTATTGGGGCGGTTTCATGCCCTGGCTCCCTTTTGCCTACGCCTACTGCGTGGAACCCGGAAGCGCATCCGACTGCACGGGGATATACCACTCCGTCAAGCGGTTGGCTGATGCAACCCCGGACGCCGCCACGGGTCAGAACCTGGAGATTTCGTCCACATTCCGCATGGAAGCCGTCCCTGCGTATCTGTTGGATGTTGACGGCCGGCAGTTGGCTCAGGCGGCAACCGTACAGTAACTAGTTCGGGAATCAGCTGGCCCACGAATGGCTTCTCGGTGACGCATCATTTGTGGGACGGTCGATCTGGACTATTAGGAAAGAAAGATGATGAATCGCCTGCACCTCGTATCGCTTAGCTTGCTACTAACGGCTTCGTTTGGCATTGCCTCGGCGGCGGAGCCGGGAGCGGCGCAGGAGTT
>JBDTUL010000477.1:0-5078 GCA_040007735.1 Gammaproteobacteria bacterium
TATACCTTCACGCTGAAGGAGCTGGCCGCGGCGCCGGTACCAGCTGCGATGCCGAAATATTGATGGGCTTCCGCGTGTGAGGGGCGCTTCATAGGGCACGCAACTCTCGCACTCACACCGCGCACATCGACCCCGGAAAGCCCTGGCAGAACGGCACCGACGAGAGCTGCCTCACCTCTCACGAATTCAAGCCGCGCTACGATTCCACCAGGGAGCCATTTCCAAGGCATGAATGGACCGCGATTCCCCGGGCAGGTCAGAGTCCCGCGCTACGGTTTCACGCCCGCAGCGTCCACCACGCTCTTCCACCGGATGATGTCGTTCCTGACGTATTCCTTGAATTCCGCGGGACCACCTTTCAGGACGAGGATGCTCATGCCTTTGAAGCGCTCGACGGTCTTGGGATCGTCAAGAATCGCGCTGATGTAACCACTCAGCCGACTAACAATCTCAGCAGGCATTCTGGCAGGACCGACCACGCCGAACCAAGCGCCTGCTTCGAGATCGGGGATCCCCGCTTCAGCCATGGTGGGGACATCCGGCAAGTCTGGTATGCGCTGCTTGGAAGTAACGGCGAGCGCACGCAGTCGCCCGCCCTTGATGTGCGGAAGGGAGGTAGAGACGTTGTCAAACAGCATGTCCAGGTTGCCACCGATGACGTCGCTGATTGCGGGTGGAATTCCTTTGTACGGCACATGGATCATGTCGATACCGGCCTTCACCTTGAACATCTCGCCGGTGAGGTGCAGTCCACCGCCTACGCCAGAAGAACCGAAGCTGAGTTTTCCGGGCTCGCGCTTTGCCATCGCGATGACGTCCTGCACAGTGCGAAAGTTGTGCTTTTCACCAACAACCAGCACGTTGGGAGTGAAGGCGACGAGCGAAATGTGGCTAAAGTCGTCGACGGGGTGAGCATGCAGCGCTTTCGGATCAAAGGCCGCCGTAGTGGCCAACCCCACTGCTGCCATATAGAGCGTGTAACCATCTGGCGCCGAGCGGGCAACGATGCCCGCGCTGAGATTGCCTGCCGCACCCGGGCGGTTGTCCACCACGACAGGTTGACCGAGCCTCACCGCGAGGCCTTCAGAAATAATGCGCGCGATTACGTCGGTTGAGCCACCCGCGCCGAACCCGACGATCATCTTGATAGGCTTGTTTGGATAGTCCGACTGAGCATGTGCGGGCGCAATTGCCAATGCAATCGCCATCGCCACGTGTCCGAATACAATCTTCCTGATGCGCTTGCACATGATTCCTCCCGGTGATGGTTTGATAATCGCCTAGATGCGCGCTGTGATGCTTTTCACGCGCAGGTAGCTGCGCAATCCTTCGAGCCCCTTCTCGCGTCCGAAGCCACTGCGCCTCGTGCCACCGAAGGGCGTCTCCACTCCACCGGCAAAGAACTGATTTATGAACACCTGCCCGGCATCCACCGACTTTGCGAAGCGAAACGCCTTTGAGACGTCCTTTGTATAGATGCCTGCCACGAGCCCGTAATCCGTTCCGTTCGCCAGAGCGACGGCGTGATCGAAGTCCTCGGCCACCTGGATTGCCAGTACCGGCCCGAACACCTCTTCCTGTGCAATTGCGTCGCGCTCATCTTCGATCCGGATGAGAGTCGGGCCGTAAAACCAGCCGCCTTCAAGGCCAGCCACTCGCCGCACTTCGCCGCCGGCAAGGATTTCTACGCCACGCTTGCGTGCGGCCTCCACCATACCGGCGACTTTCGCGAGCTGCGGCGCTGAAATCAGCGGCCCCAGATCGGGGTTGTCGAGGCCACGCCCGAACCGAAAGTTGGCGATGCGTTTGACCAGGCAGCCGATGACGTGATCTGCGACTTGTTTCTCCACCACCAGGCGCGACCCCGCGGAGCACACTTGCCCCGCATGGGTGAAGATGCCTTTAAGTATTCCTTCGACCGCCGCGTCAATGTCGGCGTCGGCCAGTACGGTAAGAGGAGACTTGCCGCCAAGTTCGAGCGTGACGGAGGCGACGTTCGCTGCGGCGGCCACCATCACCGACTTGCCGGTCTTCACGGAGCCGGTGAAAGTCACGTGGGCAACGTCGGCGTGGGCTACGAGCGGACGTCCAGTGTCGGCCCCCGGGCCGCATACCACATTGCAAGCGCCGGGCGGCAATCCCGCTTCTGCGAGGATGTCGGCCAGTGCGAGCGCGCTGAGCGGCGTCTGCTCGGCTGGCTTGACGATCGTGCTGCAGCCGGCAGCTAGCGCCGGCGCCAGGCCACGAGACGTGGTAACCAAGGGAAAATTCCACGGAATGATGTGTGCGGTCACGCCCACGGGCTCGTGCAGCGTGAAGGACACATAGTCTGGCCCCAGCGGAATTGTGTTGCCCTGCAGCTTGTCGGCGATGCCAGCGTAGTACTCGAAGTATCGTGCGCAGGACTCGATGTCGCCCTGGGCCTCGCGAAGCGGCTTGCCGCTATCGATCGACTCGATCACCGAAAGTCTTGTAGCTTCGCGTCGTATGATGGCTGCGGTGCGCGAAAGCACGCGGCCTCGCTCGGCGGGAAGTACTTTCGCCCATGTGGCGAGCCCTTCTTTCGCCGAGTGGATGGCGCGATCGACGACTTGCGCATCGGCGATAGGGACCTGCGCAAGGACTTCACCGCTCGCGGGATCGAATGTCGGGTAGGTGTTCGCACGTGACATCTGCACGCGCTCGCCGTGAACAAAGGATTCAAGGGGAACTGTGGCGATTTCGGGGAAACGCTCGCTCATGTCTGCTCCAGTTTGATGGTGGCCAAGGAGCCCTTGAGATCCTCTATCATCGCCGCACGCAGACCTTTGCCATTGCGCTTGCGAATCTGCTCGATGATCTGTTGGTGCCGCCTGATTCCCTCACGAGTGTAGTCAAGCAAGGGATAGTGAAAGTGCATCGTCGGGCCGATCCGAACCCAAAGTGATCGCGCGAGTTTCAGCGCCAAGGGACAGCCTGCTGCCTCGTAGATTCGGAAGTGGAAGCGCGCATTCAACTTGAGGGCCTCCTTGTACTCGTGGCCATTCAAGGCCACGACGAGTTCCTTTTGGATCAGGCGGATGTCCGCCAGCTCCACTTCAGATATTCGAGCGACCGCGGCCTCTGCAAGCTCGCCCTCGATGAGGACGCGCAGATCGAAGATCTCCTCGAGCTCGGCGCGGTTGAGGCGCGGAACGCAGATCGCGCGCTTGTCGTCGGTGCGCAGGGCGCCATCCGAAATCAGCCGAGAAAGTGCCTCACGTACCGGTGTCGCGCTCACATCCATTGCGGCGGCGAGGCTGCTGATATTCAGCCGATCCCCAGGGGCCCATTGGCCTGTCAGCAGCGCCTGGCAGATTTGTGCATGCACCTGCTCCACGAGCGCGTCCCCGCGGTGGGCGGCGCTGAACGATTCTTCTCTGGCGACGGTTTGATCCATTCGGGGTTTGACGCCTCACTCGATTCGCTTATACTACACGAGATATCTAATACGATATATCCAATACCGGAGGCCATCAGATGGCAGCGAACAAGCGAGTGGACTGGAGCGGCGTCTTCACGGCGATGGTGACGCCGTTCGGCAGCGATGACGCGATCGATTTCAACGCGGTGGAGCTGCTGATAGAGACGCTCATTCGGGACGGGGTGTCCGGAGTCGTGGTGGCTGGCAGTACGGGCGAGTTCTACTCGATGTCCGACGATGAGCGCCTGGCCCTGTTCCGGGCGGTTAAGCGCGCGGCGGCGGGACGCATCAAATTCATCGCTGGAACCTCCGCGCTTAGCCTCAAGGACACGCTCGCCCTCACGGAAGCAGCCAAGTCGATCGGTGCAGACGGGTGCATGGTGCTCCCGCCCACTTACAGCCTCCCCACGCCTCGTGAGATCCGTGCCTATTTCGCCGAAGTGGCCGAGGTGGGCGCGCCGATCATGGTGTACAACAACCCCGGCCGTACTGGCGTGAATATCCCGCCGGCGCTCGCAGTGGAGCTCTCCCAGATCGAGAACATCGTGGCCTATAAGGAAGCCGCGCGCGATCTCTACGCTGTCGCCGAAACCTACTACGCGACACGTACACGCTGGCAGCATTTCGCGGGCCTCGAGCCGTATGGAAGCGCTCTGATGACCCGAGGTGCGGCTGGTCTCGTCTCTACGATATCGAACGTCTGTGCTAGAGAAGTCGTTGCCTACCACCAAGCCTATCTGTCGGGCGATACGAAGACGCTCTCAAACAGCCAGCTTGTGATTGATAAGCTCTACCACCTGCTTCCAAGCACCGGATTATCGAATTTTGCCTATGTGAAGGGCGCCATGCAGGCTCTTGGCCGCCCCGGGGGCGTGCCTCGCGCGCCGCATATCAGAGCGGATGCGGCGAAGGTAGCGACAATTCGCGCAGGGATCCACAAGATTTACGAAGAGGCGGCGCTTTCGCTGCCACTGCCAGCCCCCGGGGAAGCGCTTACCGCCGCATAACTCCGGCTCGCGGGCCGACCGCGCCCGCGGCAGGCCTTGAAATGCGGGGGGAAGGCGTCATTTCCTTCCCATGGACCCTATCCAGAACCCCCAAGTCTCGACCGAGGCCGCCCAGAAAGTGGACGCCCTCGCCCCCGAAACCCACGGCCCGCAGGAAGGCACGTTGCGTCCGCTGCCCGAAGACGCGCTCATCATCCTGCCGGTGCGCGAGGCGGTGCTGTTTCCCGGCATCGTGGCACCCCTCGGGCTCGGGCGCGAGCGCTCGCAGGCCGCGGCACGCGAGGCGGTGAGGCTCAAGCGCCCCATCGGCCTCTTGCTGCAGAACGATCCCTCCACCGAGGAGCCGGGCGCCAACGACATGCACTGGGTCGGCACCACCGCGAGCGTGGAGCGCTTCGTCTCCTCGCAGGACGGCACCCACCTGCTGATCGCCAAGGGCCTGCAGCGCTTCCGCGTGCTGCAGTTCCTCGAGGGCTATCCGTTCCAGGTCGCGCGCGTGCAGCTGATCGAGGAGATCGGCGCGGGCGACCCGCAGGTCGAGGGCCGCGCGCGCGCGCTCGAGCAGCGCGCCGCCGAGGTGCTCGAATTGTTGCCGCAGGTGCCCGCCGAGGTCGCCAACACGCTCGAGC
>JBDTUL010000478.1:0-5056 GCA_040007735.1 Gammaproteobacteria bacterium
AGCGCCAGCATGACTGGGCAGATCGAGCTCTTCCGAGTTTCCCATGGATTCCATTCCTAGATCAATCGTGATGCCTCCCGCTCCCGACGCGGGCGGGAGCCGCCGCTCGTCGATTCCGCGCTAGGTGTCGGCGGCCGGCGTGGCCTCTCTCTCGAGCTCCGCGATTCGCGCCAGTATCGCGTCATCCTGCATCTCATCGATCCGCCCACGCAGTTCGTGTGTAAGATCGCGGACGCGGAGCGCCTCCTTCGCAGCCTGACCATCCCCTTCTGAGCTAACGCGAAGCGCCAGTTTCTCGACGGTCGGAGCATCAAAGAGCACGCGCAGCGGCAGCTCTATCTGCAACTGGTCTCCGATGCGCGATATCACTCGCGTCGCCAGAAGCGAATGCCCGCCGAGATCGAAAAAATTGTCGTGGAGGCCGACCTGATCGACCCGTAACACCTGAGCCCAGATTTCCGCGAGCGTGCGTTCTATCCTGGTGCGTGGCGCGATGTACTCGCCGATCTCGTCGGGCCTGCCGTGCGGGCCCGGCAGAGTGCGGCGGTCGAGCTTGCCATTTGGGGTAAGCGGCAGTTGCCTCAGAACCATCCAAGCTGAGGGCAACATGTATTCCGGCAGCCGCGCCTTGAGATAGTCGCGAAGCTGTGGAATCAGCTGCTGACGCAAGCCAGTTTCCACCGGGTCATTGGCGTATGCGCTCCAGGGCTTCAGTGAAAGCGGCGACGCCGGCCGCGCACGCAGCATTTTGTCGGCACGGTCCCGATGCAGCAGCAGGGCTTCCATGCTTCCATGCGATTCGGGCGGACCGCAGGTGACTTGCACGTCGTAGCCGTGCGCTTCGCCCAATCGCCATAACGTGTCGGGATCCACCGCCGCATGCACAAGCTCGCTCACCTGGTGACGCAGTGAGCCCACATCGAGCCGCTCCTCGCTCGTTTGAAGCAGTGCTTGAGCAGCCGCTTCCCCTGCCACACGCTCGTTGGGTATCGCGCTCAGTCGCACCGCCTCCCAGCGTCGCTGACCCAGTGCCGCCTCGAGACCTTCGATGGAGCCGACGGAGCTCAGCCACGGCAGGGTATCGACGGCCGAGCCGACGTGGATCTCCTCGCCGATCTCGAGAACGACATCGTACCGATAGCGCGTCAACTCATTCGACGCGTGACCGCGCTTCAACTGCACGGTCGCGGCGCTGATGCCGCGGACTCGGCCAGGCAGCGCCAGGAAGAACTGGGGGTCTATGACCAGTTCCTTGTCCTGGGTCAACGCTCGCGCAATGCGACTTCGTAACTGCCCGACGCTGACTGTTTCGGCCGCTTTGCCGAGCTGCACGGCGCTGTGGAACGTCGTTAGCAATCCAAGGTGCCGGATGTCGCCGAGGAAGATCTTTCCACCCCCGCGCAGCAGGCGAACGGCCTCTCGTAGCACCGCCAGGAGATAGTCTATGTCGGGGAAATATTGCGCCACCGAGTTGATCACGACGGTGTCGAAGCTGGCCGGCTCAATGTCTCGGAGTTGCGTTGCTGGCCGGTGCCGCAACTCGACGTTCCTCAGATCCTGCCGCCCGCTCATCCACTGACGCAGCTGCGCGATGGCAACCTTCGAAATATCCGTGCCGAGATACACATCGCAACGCGGAGCAAGGTGCTGCAGCAGCAATCCCATACCGCACCCGATTTCCAGCATTTTTCGGGGCTTCAGTGCCAAGATCCGTTCGACGGTGCAGGCAAGCCACTCCTGCATCTCAGGTTCTGGAATTGGCTGGCCCGTGTAGCTGCTATTCCATCCGATAAAGCTTGGGCCGACGTGGTTCTCCAGGCCGTAGGTTTGCTCGTAGAGGGTCTCCCATTCGTTGACGATATCATTATGCAGGTGCCCAAAGGCGCCGTCGGATTCCGCCGTCACGGCACCATCCCGCTCACCGACTACGTACGCGACGAGTCGCTTCTCGCCCGAGACGTCTTCACGCAAGAGCACGACCGCGTCTTTCACCTGCGCGTGATTCGCCAGTAGTGTCTCTATCTCCCCCAGCTCGATGCGGTAACCGCGAATCTTCACCTGCTGGTCGTTGCGGCCGGCGTAGTCGAGAGTGCCATCTGTGTTCCACCGCCCAAGGTCACCCGTCTTGTATAAGCGTGCCAGAGGATCTGCACTGAATAAATCCGGAATGAAGCGCTCCGCCGTCAGCGCCGGACGGTTCAGATACCCGCGCGCTACACCGGCGCCGCCGACGTACATCTCTCCGACAACTCCGATCGGGACGGGATTGCGGTACCGGTCCAGCAGATACACGCGCAGGTCCGGAATCGCGTTGCCCACCGGGCTGCATCGGGCCGACTCGATATCCTGTGCCGTCAGCGGTCGATACGTCACATGCACGGTGGTCTCAGTGATACCGTACATGTTCACCAATCGCGGTCGGGCCACTCCATTGCGGGCTACCCAGGGACGCAGCGTGCGCAGCTCCAGGGCTTCGCCGCCAAATATCACCACCCGCAGCGATTGCTTACGATCACCACACTGCTCTTGCGCTTCAATCAACTGCGCAAAGGCGCTCGGCGTCTGGTTCAACACCGTCACGCCGGCGTCGCAGAGGAGACGATAGAAATCCTGTGGCGAACGGACCGTCAGGTAGGGCACTACCACGACGCGGCCGCCGTAGAGCAGCGCTCCCCACAGCTCCCACACGGAGAAGTCAAACGCGATGGAATGGAACAATGTCCATACGTCGCGCTCATTGAAGCTGAACCACTGAGCCGTAGAAGCGAACAACCTCGTCACGTTTCGATGCTCGACCATGACGCCCTTGGGCTTGCCGGTAGAGCCCGAGGTATAGATCACATATGCCAGGTGCGCAGGGCGCAGATCGCCTGCCATCGCACCCAAGTCGCTGCTGGGCTGCGCCTCAATCTGGCTCCAGTCGCTGTCGAGGGCCACCACTTCGTTCATCGAGGGCAGGTCTTCTCTCAGTCGCTCCTGCGTGAGCAGCAGTTTCGGCGCAGCATCCTCCACCATGTAGGCCAGGCGCTCGGGTGGATAATCAGGGTCCAGCGGCACGTACGCGCCACCGGCCTTCAGTATGCCCAGCACCCCAACGACCATTTCAAGGCTTCGCTCCATGCATAGCGCCACGAGCTGATCCGGCCCGACTCCAAGAGCTTTCAGGTGCCGCGCGAGCTGATTGGCTTTGCCATTGAGCTCGGCGTACGTGAGCGATTGCTGTTCGTAGAGCACGGCAACCGCGTTCGGCGTACGCGCCACCTGTGCCTCGAACAGCTCGTGAATCAGCTTCTCGGGCGCGTTGGACTCATGCGCGGCAGTGAACAACTCCGTGACCTGATGCCGTTCAGTCTCGGGCAGCATCGGCAGGTCGCGCACGCGACTGTGCGTCTCCCCGCCCAGTTCTTTCAGCAGTACGTTGAAGTAGGTCGTCCACCGCTCGATCGTGCTCTGGTCGAATAGATCAGCGGCGTAGTAAAAGCCACCGACGACCTGGTCGCCTCTTTCTTCGAGCGATAGCAGCAGATCGAATATGGCGGCCTCGTATCCATCCTGCTCCACGGTGGCCGTCAGCCCGGGCAAACACAGCTTACCCTGCGGTGTGCTCTGCAGCGCGAACGCCACCTGGAAGAGCGGATTTCGACTGAGGCTGCGTTCGGGCCGCAGGGCTTCCACCACTTTTTCAAATGGCACGTCCTGATGATCATAGGCCTCCAGCGTCACGTTCCGGACCTGCTCCAAGAACTCCTTCACGTGAATGTCCCCCGGCACCGAAACACGCAGCGCCAGGGCGTTCACGAAGAAACCGATCAATCCCTCCAGCTCAGGACGCTGACGGTTCGCGATCGGCGTGCCGATGACCACATCGTCCTGACCGCTCAAGCGCGATAACAACAGCGCCCAAGCGGCATACAGCACCATGAACAACGTCATCTCGTTACGCTGCGCAAAGCGCTTCAACGCCGCAATCAGCCGCGCGTCCAGCACTATCGGCACGTTCTGACCCCGATAGCTCTGCACCGCCGGCCTTGCGCGATCTGTTGGCAGATCGAGCTGAGGAGCGGCGCCCTGCAGTCGCTCGCGCCAGTAACCCAGTTGCTTCTCCAGGGCGTCTCCCTGCAGCCACTGCCGTTGCCATTGCGCATAGTCGGCGTATTGGATAGGCAGGGCTTGCAGCGGATCGCCACGCCCCTCCCGGAGAGCTGCATAGAGCTGCGTCAGTTCCCGGATCAGCACGCCCATCGACCAGCCATCGGAGACGATGTGGTGCATCGTGACCAGCAGCACGTGCTCGATTGCGCTCACTTTCAACAGGCGACCGCGAATCAGCGGGCCCGCACGCAGGTCGAATTTCCCCTGCGCCTCTTCCACCTTGTGTAGCCGGACCTGCGCTTCGCACTCGGCCTCCGCAAGCACGCTCAGATCGATCTCCCGCAACTGGAAACGGCCTTCCGCGGCAATCAGCTGATGCGGATCTCCATCTACGCTCATGAACACCGTGCGCAGTGTTTCGTGCCGCAGTACTAGCGCATCCAACGCTTTGACCAAGGCGTCTCTATCAAGCGCGCCGCGCAGCCGCACCGCCTCCGGTATGTAATAGGCTGCCGTTCCTTCCTCGAGCTGGTCGATGAACCAGAGCCGTTGCTGAGCCCACGACGTGGGCAGCCGCACGTCGGTTTTAGCGTCGCGAGGACGCGGCTTGATCCTCTGTGTCTGTCGCGACTTTTCCTCCAGGAGTAACTTGACGAGCCGGGCCCGGTCTGTGGAAAACGTACCCAGTTTATCTTTCGCTGAAGCCGACTCCCTGGTCATAACCTTCCTCCCATCGTCATCTGGCGTACCAGTTCCTCAACTTTTCCTTCCGGCATAGACCGCACCCGCTCGAGTAGTGTGTCAATGTCGTCTCCGCCACCGGCGATGCTCTCGATCAGGCGCGCCTCCCGCATTTCATCCACCTGAACAGACAACCGCCTGAGCGTTGGAAACTGAAACATGAATCTCACCGGTACGTCGATCGCCAGGGACGAGCGAATTCGCGCCATCACCTGCATGGCCA
>JBDTUL010000479.1:0-5046 GCA_040007735.1 Gammaproteobacteria bacterium
CTCCTGAGAGCCGTCTGGCTGAGGCGTCATCTGGCTTGAGAGTCGTCGTGAGGCCGGAATTGGCCCTTCGCGCTGAACCGGAGTAGGGTCGCCAACGTGCGCATTCCCGCGTCCATTCTCGTTCCCCTGCTGGCGTTCGCACTGGTGGCTCTGGCGAGCGCGGCACAGTCTGTAGCGCCAGATTCCGGGGTCACAGGCAGCGCCGGCAGCGTCACGGTGCTGGAAATCAACGGCGCCATCGGGCCGGCCACATCACGCTACATCGAGCGCGGCATTCAAAGCGCGCAAGCCCGCGGCAGCAAGCTGGTTGTATTACAGATGGATACACCAGGCGGGCTGGACAACTCCATGCGCGACATCATTCGCGCCATTCTGTCGTCCACGATTCCCGTGGCCACGTACGTGTGGCCTTCGGGTTCGCGCGCGGCGAGCGCCGGCGCCTACATCATGTATGCGAGCCACATCGCCGCCATGGCGCCCGCCACCAACGTGGGTGCGGCGACGCCGGTTTCCATTGGCGGTGAGTCGAGCCCCACGCCGAAGGGCGGCCCGTTTTCAAAGCCGGAAGACGAATCTGCCAGGCCGGAGGATGAAACCGGCAGCGCCGAAAAGCCAAACACTGAGAAGCCATCCGGTCCGCAACCCGGGGCGCGCCTGCCCGGCGCAAAATCAGAGGGCGATGCCACCGCCCCCACCGGCGCAAAGCCCGCCGCAAAACCAAAGCCCCGCGACCCCGGTTCCGCCATGGAACGCAAAGTCACCAACGACGCCGTGGCTTACATCCGCGGCCTCGCGGAACTGCGCGGCCGAAACGCAGATTGGGCGGAAGACGCCGTCCGAAACGCAGTGAGTCTTTCCGCGACCGACGCGGTCGCCAATCATGTAGCGGATCTCATCGCACGGGATCTTCCCGACCTGCTCGCGAAGATCGATGGCCGCGAAGTGAAAGTCGGCGACCACTCAGTGAAGCTGGCCACTCGGGGCCTCACCGTAGAGCGAATGGCGCCGGACTGGCGAACGCAACTGCTCGCGGTCATCACTAATCCCACCATCGCCTACGGCCTGCTGCTCATCGGCATCTATGGCCTGCTGCTCGAGGGGTATAACCCCGGCGCCTATCTGCCCGGCGTGGTCGGCGCTATTTCACTCATCACCGCATTGTTCGCGTTCCAGATTCTGTCGGTGAACTACGCGGGCCTTGCGCTCATCGCCGTCGGCGTGGGCCTGATCATCGCCGAGTTCTTCGTCGCAAGCTTCGGCGCGCTGGGGTTGGGTGGCCTCGTCGCGTTCGTCGTAGGCTCGATTATCCTGATCGATACGGATACTCCCGGTATGAACATTGGAATGCCCATCATCGCGGCGGTCGCCACGGTCGGCGCGGGTGTTGTTGCCGGCATCGCGTGGCTCGCGAGCCGCTCGATGCGCCGCCCGGTCGCCACCGGCACACAGGCCATGATCGGCGCTACCGCCGAGGCGTTCGAGAATTTCAGCAGCACCGGCACGGTGAGGTACGGCGGCGAGCTCTGGAACGCGCGCACTCGCGCGCCCGTGAGCAAAGGCCAGCCGGTGCGCATCACCCAGGTCGACGGGCTGCTGCTGTGGATTGAGCCGCTTTGAACAAGAGGAAAGAATCATGAGTTACGGGATCGTCGTCGTCGGGTTGGTGGTGCTACTGCTGTTCAGCTCCATGCGCGTGCTGAATGAATACGAGCGTGGCGTGATGTTCACGATCGGCCGCTTCACCGGACTGAAGGGCCCTGGACTGGTGGTGGTGTTTCCGATGATCCAGCGCATGGTCAAGACGGATCTGCGCGTCATCGTGCTGGACGTGCCGAAGCAGGACGTCATCCTGCGCGACAACGTGTCGGTGAAGGTCAACGCGGTGGTGTACTTCCGCATCGTGGATCCCGGCAAGGCGATCATCCAGGTGGCCAACCCGTTCGAGGCCACGAGCCAGCTTGCCCAGACCACCCTGCGCTCCGTGCTCGGCCAGCACGAGATGGACGACCTGCTCGCGCAACGAGACAAGCTGAACACGGACATCCAGCGCATTCTCGACCAGAGCACCGAAGGCTGGGGCATCAAAGTGGCGAACGTCGAGATCAAGCAGGTGGATCTCGACGAGAGCATGATCCGCGCGATGGCGAAGCAGGCTGAAGCCGAGCGCACACGCCGCGCGAAAATCATTCACGCAGAAGGCGAGGCGCAGGCGGCGGAACAACTCGTGAAGGCGGCCATGACGCTCGGGCAGGACCCGCGTGCCATGCAGCTGCGCTACATGCAAACGCTCGCGGACATCACGAATGAGAAGACCTCCACCATCGTCTTCCCGCTGCCGCTCGATCTGATCCGGCCGCTCATCGAGTCGGTGAAGGGCTGAAGCCGCAGGCGTCGAATCGCATGGCTGCCAACGCGGGCGCTCGAAACATTCTGGTTGCGGCCGGCGCGCTGCTGGCGCTGGGCACCGTTTTCGGTGCGGTGGGCACGCACGCATTGCGGGCCCGCCTGACGCCCGACCAGCTCGCGGTGTTTGAAACGGCTGTCCGCTATCACTTCTACAACGCGCTTGGGTTGCTGGGAATCGGCGCTGTCGCGCTGACGTTCGATTCCGTCCTGCTGCGCTGGTCGGCGGCGCTCATCGTTGCAGGCGTCGTGCTGTTTTCCGGTGCGCTTTACCTGGCCTCGTTTGGCGCACCGCGCCCGATTCACTTCCTGCCGCCCGTCGGCGGCATGGCTTTGATCGCGGGTTGGGTGCTGTTCGCCGTGGCGGTCTGGCGCCGATGAGACGAGGCGAGGGCCACGCGCGTCCGGGCGAGAGATAGGGTTGAGATCGAGACAGTCTTACCCATAATCAAAGGGGCCTCCCGGCCCCGGCTGCGAGCGCGAGGAATCATCGGAACCATGTCCAAACCCTATTGGGCCGCGGCCACCGCGGCTCTGGTCGTCAGCGCCTGTGCGCCCCTGCCGCCCAGCAAACCTTCGGAGCCCGCGATGCCGCCGCAAGTTGCCGTAGAGTCCAGAACACCTGCGCAGATCGGCGCCTGGGGAATCGATCTCACCAGCCGCGACGGCAATGTGAAGGCGGGGGACGACTTCTATCGCTTCGCCGTCGGTCAATGGCTCGACACGAATCAGATCCCACCCGATCGCACCTCCTGGAGCACGTTCGCCGTGCTGGCCAACGAGGCCGAAGGCCGGTTGCGCGGCCTGGTGGAGGCGATGCCGGCGAATGCGGCGGTGGGCACCAACGAGCAAAAAGTCAGCGATCTCTATCGCTCCTATCTCGATACCAACGCCATCGAGCAACTCGGGCTTGCGCCTGCGCAATCGATGCTCGACGCCATTGCCGCCGCGCGCACGCATGAAGATGTGGCGAAGCTGATGGGCCGGCCGGACCTGCCCATCCGCACGCCCATTCGCGAAGGCATCACCATCGACCAGAAGAACCCGGACCGTTACATCGTTTCGGTGTCGCAGGGCGGGCTCGGCCTCCCCGAGCGTGAGTACTATCTGAAGGACGATGCGAGTTTCGTCGCGATCCGCGCAAAATATCAGGCGCACATCGAGCGCATGCTGACGCTCGCGGGCGATCAACATGCGGCGCGCGAAGCCAAATCGATTCTGGATCTGGAAACGCAGATCGCGCGGCTTCACTGGCCCATTGCGAAACGCCGCGAGCGCAATCTCACCTACAACCTGCGCACGCGCGATGAGTTGACCAGGCTTGCGCCGGATTTCCCGTGGCATCAGCAGCTGGCTTCCGGTGGCATCGATACGCAGCCGCACTATGTGGTTCGTGAGCTCGATGCGGTCGAAGGGCTCGGCAAGCTGTTCCGCAAGATTCCGGTTGCGCGCTGGCGCAGCTACATGACGTATCACTTCCTCGCGAATGCCTCAGATGTTCTGCCGAAGGCATTCGACGACGAGCGTTTCGCTTTCTACGGCCGCACGCTGAATGGCCAGCCGCAGCAGCGCGAGCGCTGGAAGCGCGGCATCGATGCGCTCGACAGCGGGCTGGGTGAAGCGGTCGGGCAGCTTTACGTGGCGCGCTATTTCCCGCCGGAATCCAAGCAGAAGATGCTCGCTCTGGTGGAAAACCTCCGTGCCGCTTACGGCGAACGAGTGAAGCACTTGTCGTGGATGAGCGAGGCCACGAAGCAAGTGGCGCTGGAAAAGCTTGCCACGTTCCGCCCGAAGATCGGCTACCCCGATAAATGGAAGGACTATTCCGCGCTCGAGATTCGGCCGGGCGATGCGTTCGGTAACTCAGTGCGCGCGTCTGTGTTCGATTGGCAGCGGGATGTTCAGCGGCTGGGCAAGCCGACGGATCGTGATGAGTGGGGCATGACGCCGCAGACCGTCAACGCTTACTACAACCCTGAGTTCAACGAGATTGTGTTTCCGGCTGCGATTCTGCAGCCGCCGTACTTCGACCCCAACGCCGATGCGGCCGTGAACTATGGCGCCATCGGGGGCGTCATCGGGCACGAGATGGGGCATGGGTTCGATGACCAGGGCGCGAAGTCTGATGCACGGGGCGTGTTGCGCACGTGGTGGGCGCCTTCCGATGAGGAGGCGTTCAAGAAGCTCGTCGATCGGCTGGCCACTCAGTACGACGGGTACGTCGCGCTGCCGGGGCTCAAGGTGAATGGGCGGTTGACGCTGGGGGAGAACATCGGGGACCTGGGTGGGCTTACGGTTGCGTACGAGGCTTACCACATCTCATTGCGGGGGCGGCCGTCGCCGGTGCTGGACGGGGTCACGGGGGATCAGAGGTTCTTCCTCTCATGGGCGCAGGCGTGGCGTTCGTTGATGCGCGATGAGCGGCTGCGGACTCAGGTGATGAGCGATCCGCATAGCCCACCTATGTTTCGGGTGAACGGGGTCGTGCGGAATATGGATGCGTGGTATTCGGCGTTTGATGTTCAGCCGGGGGAGCAGCTTTATTTGGCTCCTGATGAGCGGGTTCGGATCTGGTGAGCGTAAGAGTCACGCGCTGATCGGCTGGTGCGGGCGCCGCCTCGATCGCATGGGGGTATTCGGGAC
>JBDTUL010000480.1:0-5022 GCA_040007735.1 Gammaproteobacteria bacterium
ACTCGGGCTACCTGCCCCGCGCGGCGTTCCTGCTCGACAACCTGATGGGCAAGGTGGGCCTCTCGGGCCGCGCCTTCATTCCGCTGTTGTCGAGCTTCGCGTGCGCCATTCCCGGAATCATGGCGGCGCGCACGATTCCATCGCCGCGAGACCGGCTGGCCACCATCATGATCGCGCCGCTCATGACCTGTTCGGCGCGGCTGCCCGTCTATGCGTTGCTGATTGGCGCGCTCATTCCTTCGCGCCCGGTCGCCGGCCTGTTCAATTTGCAGGGGCTGGTGCTGTTCGCGCTGTATCTTGCGGGTGTCCTGGGCGCGCTGCTCGTCGCGTTCATCATGAAGCTTGCGAATATTCGCAGCGAAGACCGCCCGTTGATGCTGGAACTGCCCGAATACCGCATGCCCAACCTGCGCAACCTCGTGCTGGGTTTGTGGGAGCGCGTGCGCATATTCCTTGCCCGGGTGGGCACCATCATTCTCACGTTGATGATCGTGCTGTGGTTTCTCTCGAGCTTCCCTGCGCCGCCGCCGGGCGCAACCGGGCCGCCCATCGAGTACAGCATCGCCGGCATGCTCGGTCGCGGCCTGCAGTACATCTTTGCGCCCATCGGCTTCAACTGGCAGATTTCCATCGCGCTGGTGCCGGGCATGGCGGCTCGCGAGATCGCTGTGAGTGCGCTGGGAACGGTGTATTCGATGTCCTCAACCGGTGACGATGTCGCCG
This sequence comes from Gammaproteobacteria bacterium, assembly GCA_040007735.1. GTDB lineage: Bacteria > Pseudomonadota > Gammaproteobacteria > Steroidobacterales > Steroidobacteraceae > JADGHX01. The sequence goes on from JBDTUL010000480.1 coordinate 724, forward strand.
GCGCGCTCAGTCCAATCATCGCGTCCACCTGGAGCCTGGCGACGGGGCTGTCGCTGCTGGCCTGGTACGTGTTCGCCCCGCAGTGTCTGTCGACGCTCGCGGTGGTGAAGCGCGAAACCAATTCCTGGCGCTACCCTCTCATCATGGCGGCCTATCTGTTTGCCATGGCGTACGCCGCTTCGTTCGTAACCTATCGCGTGGCCCTGATGATGGGTGGAGGCTGACGTGGAAGCAGTGCTTCAAACATTGATCGTTGCGATCATCGTGCTCGCAAGCTCAGTGTTTGCCGCGTGGCGCCTGTCACCGGCGCGTTTGAAACTGCGCCTGCTGGATAGCGTGAAGCCGGATACCGCTCACGTGTGGGGCCGGTGGATCGCCGGCCTGCGCGCTGGCGTGGCCGGGCAATTGGCGCACGGCTGCAGCGCCTGCGCCCGCGCGCCGACGCACATCCAGAAACACAAAGCGGGTTGATCGGCGCGGGCTTCGCGCCACCGGGTCGCGCCTACTTACGCCGTATCGGCACGCCGGACTGAAACATCTGGCGCACCTCGCCGTTCACGATGCGCTCCTGATAGTTGCCCTGCGTATACATGGCAACGACCCGCCGCCAGAAACTGACTGCGGACGGGTTACGAAGATATTCCGTGATCTCCCACCGCCCGGCGAAGCGATTGAGGATGAGCTGCACGGCCGTGCGGCCGATGCCCAGCCGCCGCTGCGAGCGAGCGATGAAGAATTCCGCCATTCGAAAATCCACGGGCGGCCGGCCTGCCGACTGCGAGCCGCGCGCCACCATGGCAAAGCCCACGGGTTTGGCGGCTTTGACGATGGCCAGCGGAAATGCGGTGGAGTCTGAAAACCAGCGCGTGATCTGGTCGGGTTCGCGGTGGCCCACCTCGCCGAGCACCGGGAAAATGCCGGTGTTCAAGGGCGCCAGATCGTCCAGGTAATCCCGGTACACGCTCTCGATCCAGAGACGATCGATCTCTGAACCTCGGGCGTCACGGACACTGACGGTCACGGTGGAACTCACGGCCTCTCAAGGCTTGGAAAAACATACGGCCCGGACAAGGGCTCGCGCTCCTGTCCGGGCCGTCTTTGAGTCTTTCGACTCGAAGTAATAGTTCTTTCGAATATTACTTAGGCGCCTCGGCCGGAGCAGCAGCATCAGCCGGAGGGGCTTCCGCAGCGGCGCCATCGGCAGGCGGGGTGGCTTCGGCAGCCGGAGCTTCCGCGGCAGGAGCCTCGGCAGCCGGCGCCTCAACGGCAGGAGCAGCCGCTTCCTGCTTCGCGCAGGCCGTCAACATCAGCGCAGCAACAAGAGCGCTAAGAGCAAGTTTGGTGTTCATCGATCGATACCCCGGGAAGCAAGAGTGGTGAGAAAACGCTTTCAACGGTCTGCGCGTGCAACGTTTTCGAATCGCACAAACGCGGCGTGGGATTCTATAGGCTCGCGTCACGATTGGAAACTGCCGCTTAAGCTTATGTCGGCTGAAAACGACAAAGCGGCGTCTCGCTACAATCGCGCTACGCTTACCTTTGTCGGGGAGAAACGATGCCGAGTTGCGCAGAAGATGTTGAAGCAACCTACGCGGCTCACCTCGATGCCGTCATACGGCGCACTGCGCTGGCGCTGGAAGCGTCGGGCTTCGAAAGCCTGCTGATCCACTCGGGCGCCCCGCCTTTGGTCTTCCTCGACGACCAGCATTATCCGTTCAAGGTGAACGCGCCATTCAAACTCTGGGCGCCGCTCACCGGCGTGGCGGACTGCTTCGTCTATTTCGAGCCGGGCACCCGGCCGCGGCTGCTGTTTCACCGTCCGGGGGATTTCTGGCATAAGGCGGCCGATTTGCCCGATGCGTACTGGACGCGCCACTTCGATGTGCACGCCATTCCCGATCGTGCCGCGGCCCGCGCGCTGCTTCCCGAAGACCTCAGACGAACGGCTTATCTCGGCGATGGCCTGCCGGAGCTGCTGCGCTGGGGTGTGGGCGCCCTGAATCCGGAAGCCCTGACGGCCCGGATGGACTTCGATCGCGCCGCCAAGACGCCCTACGAGCTGCGCTGCCTGCGGGAAGCCAGCAAGCAGGGCGTGCGCGGTCACCTGGCTGCAGCGGACGCATTTTCGGGCGGCGCCACTGAGTTTGAAATCGAGCTCGCGTTCCTGCGCGGGTGCGGCCAGCGGGAGCAGGACCTTCCCTACAACCCGATCATTGCGCTGAACTCAGGAGCATCGGTGCTGCACTACCAGGTGCTGGAGCACAAAGCGCCGGCCCAACGGCATTCCATGCTCATTGATGCGGGGTCGGAGTTCGCCGGCTACGCGAGCGACATCACGCGCACTTATTCGCATGTGGATGCGGACTTCGCGACTCTGGTGAGTGAGGTGGACCTGGTTCAGCAGGCGCTGTGCACCAGCGTGCACGCCGGAGTGGACTGGCGGGATGTGCACCTTTCCTCGCATCGCCTGATTGCCGAGTTGCTTCAGGACTCAGGCATTACCAATTGCGATGCGGATGAGGCGGTGGCTATTGGGTTATCGAGCGTGTTCCTGCCGCATGGGCTGGGGCACTTGCTCGGGTTGCAGGTGCACGACGTGGGTGGATTTCTGAGCGGTCCGGAGGGCGGCGAGATTCCTCGGCCCGACGGCCACCCTTATTTGCGCCTGACGCGCGTGCTGGAAGAGAACTTCGTCGTGACGATGGAACCAGGGCTGTATTTCATCGATCAGTTGCTCGAGCAGGCGCGTGCGGATCACCGCGGGTCGCGCATCAACTGGGATCGGGTTGAACAGTTTCGGCCATTCGGCGGTATTCGCATTGAGGACAACCTCGCCGTAACCGCCACCGGGTGCGAGAACCTGACGCGCGATGCGTTTGCAGAGGCCGAAGAGGGGACGATATCGGTTTCTTTTGAGCCGAAGGACGCTTTGGCCAGGTAGAAAACAGGCTGGAGATGAGGCCCCAGCCCCGAGCGCTGAGCGCGTCAACCCTATCTAACGCTTCGCCAACAAATTTCGAATGTCCTCGAGCAGCGCTTCCGTCCTGGTCGGCGGAATGGGCGGGGCTTCGGCGGTGGGCGGCGGCGGGCGCTTCAGGCGGTTGATGCCTTTGATGATCATGAAGAGCACGAAGGCGATGATCACGAACTCGAAGATGGTCTGGATGAACATGCCGTACTTCCAGAGCACGTCCTTGCCGGTGGGGTCCGTGCCGATCAGCACCGCGAGGTCTTTGAAGTCCACGCCGCCGATCGCAATGCCCAGGGGCGGCATGATGATGTCAGCGACGAGTGATGCGACGATCTTGCCGAAGGCGGCGCCGATCACGACGCCGACCGCCAGGTCGACGACATTGCCCTTCATCGCGAATTCTTTGAATTCGGTACCGAGTCCCATGGGGCGCTCCCGTGTTTTGTTGTTGTCGCCGGGCGGCTGAAGAGCAGATTCTAAGGAGATCGAGAGAAAGCGGTCTCTATCAGGCCGCCGCTTTCTTCTTTTTCTTCGGAGCGGCCGCTTCTTCCGAAGCAGCAGAGGCTTTGGCCTTTTTCTTGGCCGGAGCGCGCTTCTTCTTCGCACCCTCTTCGCCGGCTTCCGTCGTGGCAGCGGCGGGGCCGTCGACCAGCTGCATCAGCGCCATGGGCGCGGAGTCACCCGGACGGGGCATCAGGTGCAGGATGCGCGTGTAGCCACCCGGGCGCAGCTTGAAGCGCGGTCCCAGGTCATCGAACAGCTTGATGACGATGGCGGCGTCGCGCAGGCGGGAGAACGCAATGCGGCGGCTCGCCTCGCTATCGGACTTGGCGAGCGTGATGAGCGGCTCGACCACGCGGCGCAGTTCTTTCGCCTTCGGCAAAGTGGTGCGGATGGTCTCGTGACGCAGGAGCGAAACGCTCATGTTCCGCAGCATCGCGTGGCGATGCGGGGCATTACGGGACAGCTGGCGGCCAGAAAGTTGGTGACGCATAAAAACCTTCTCACGGCCTGCGGCCGGGATTCAACGGCGCCGAAGCGGCCCCGTACATCAAAATGGCGCTCTGAGCGCCACACTGGGTGCCGCGCCAGGCGATCATCGCCGGGCCAGCACGTTTCGTTGGGGCCACATCGGCCCCGCAAATCAATCGGCGCGCCCGAGGCGCGCCGACCGACAATCACATTACGTCGCGTTCTTCGTCGTGCTTGAGACCAGCCGGCGGCCAGCCTTCCAGGCGCATGCCCAGCATCAGGCCGTGGCTCTGCAGCACTTCCTTGATCTCGGTGAGCGACTTCTTGCCGAGGTTCGGCGTGCGCAGCAGCTCGAC
>JBDTUL010000481.1:0-5010 GCA_040007735.1 Gammaproteobacteria bacterium
CGTGGCATCACCCTTAACAGCCTTGAACGCCTTGCGCGCCTCATCTTTCCGGCCTGCACCCAGTTGGGCAATACCCAGCAACAGGCGAGCATTCGCAGCGTTCTGCAAACCAGGCTTCGCGAGCCCGCGCTGAATCGCCGCAACGGCCTTGTCGTACTGCTGGTAGCCCAGGTACGTAAGGCCGACGTTCACATCCTTATCGCCGGTGGCAGCGGCAGCCGCCTCGGCATCCACCTTCGTCAAGGTGGCCTGGTTCGTCACCGCAGCTTTCTTCGCTGACTCGAGCAGCCGCTTGTTCTTGTCGAGGTCTCGCGGTTCGACGAAGATTTTCTTCTCGAAGCCTTTCTCGAGCACGCTCTGCGCTTCACCGGGCGAGCCTGCTTCAAGGGCGAGCTGCGCGAACTCGGTGTAGTCACTCGGGCGCTTCAACACATCCACCGCGGTGGCCAGGCGATACACCTGCAGTAGAATGGTGTCGGTCTGGCCGGACTGCTGGCGATACATCGCATCGACGAGGCCCTGCCAGTACGCCGTCTTCGGGTAGTACGTGACCAGGCGCTCGAGCGTGCGCTGAAGGCATTCGCCGTCGCTCGTGCGAGTGCAGGAGTTCTGGATCAGGACCAGCAGCGATTCCTTGGGCTTCTTACCCGACTTGATCTGGTTGCCTACCTGCGCATCGATGAATTTGGCGGCGCCCTTGTAGTCGCCCTTCAGGTAGTACGCCTGGCCCATCCACGTGTAGACATCGTCGTCCGCGTAGCCGCCCTTGATGGCGCGATCACCCAGCGCCAGTACTTTGTCGTAGTTCTTCAGCTGATAGTTGATCTGCAGCAGCTGCCGAACTCGCTTGGACGCATCGCCGCCGGTGACGAAACCGGAGTCGAGGTCGGCCTCGAGCACCTTGGCCGCTTCCGGGTACTGGTTCGTCTTGACGTACGCGTAGCCGAGCATCTCGTTGATGAGATGCTCGTCGTACGAATTCTTGCCCTGCAGGGCCTGCACGTCTTTCAGCTTCGCGATGGCATCCTGGTACTTCTTGGCGTCCAGGGAGTCCTTCGCGGCCTTCAGGGGCTTCGCGGCCACCTTGCTGTTGGTGGGCTTGTCAGCCGACCACGCGGGTGTGCCGGCGCCGAGACCAGCTGCGAAAACGACAACGGCGCTCAACACGAGCGCCGTCATGCGATGGGAACGGAACGTCATAGTCAGGGGCTCTCCGTCCTCGATTTGGCGTCGAGGGTGGCTATAGTTGGCCGAGAATGTGCTCGGCGGCCGAAACTTTGAACTGGCCGGGCGCTTCGATGTTCACGATCGCCGCAACCCCGTCCTTGGCCACGATGGCGAAACGCTGTCCGCGCGTGCCCATCCCAAATCCGCTCGCATCGAGCTCGAGGCCCAGCGCCTTGGCATATGTGGCATTGCCGTCCGCCAGCATCAGTATCTTGTCGCCGACGTTCGAATTCTTGCCCCAGGCATTCATGACGAACACATCGTTCACGGCCATGCAGGCCACGGTGTCGACGCCCTTGGCCTTGAGAGCCGCCGCCTGCTCCACGAACCCCGGCAGGTGCTTCGCATCGCAGGTGGGCGTGAAGGCGCCCGGCACGGAGAAAAGCACCACCGTCTTGCCCTTGAAGAGCTCGTCGGTCGTCACATCCTTCGGGCCATCCTTGGTCATGGTCTTGAGCGTGCCGGAAGGCAGCCGATCGCCAGCTTTAATCGTCATGCTGAAATCCTCGAGTGAATCGGGGTTCGATGCCTACGCCTGTCGCGCGTGCAGGTCCCACAGGTTGGCCAGACGCTCGAGCTTCGGGTCGCCTTTGACGGCCTTGAAGGCTTTCTGCGCCTCTTCCTTGTGGCCGGCACCAAGTTCCGCGATGCCGAGCAGGAGACGGGCTTCAGCCTCGTTCTGCACGCCGGGCTTACCCAGACCGCGCTCGATGGCCGTGACGGCCTTGCCGTACTGCTTGTAGCCGAGGTATGCGAGCCCGACGCTCACATCCTTGTCGCCCGTCTTGGCGGCGGCGGCGTCGGCCGCGACCTTCTCGAGGCCGGCCTGGTCGATCTGCGCCTGTTTCTTGGCGGACTCCAGCAGCCGCTTGTTCTTGTCCAGCGCGCGCGGATCGGTGAACACGTTCTTCGCGAGGCCCTTCTCGAGGATGGCCTGCGCTTCACCGGGTGAACCTGCCTCGATGGCGAGCTGCGCAAACTCGGTGTAGTCGTCGGGACGCTTGAGCACGTCTACCTCGGAGGCGAGGCGATACACGTGCAACAGGCTGCGATCCGTCTGGCCCTGCTGCTGGAACATGGAATACAGCAGGTTCTGCCAGTACTCCGGCTTCGGGTAATACGAAACCAGCTTCTCGAGGGCGTTGGTGGTGCAGGTGGCGTTATCGACCTTCACGCACGAGCTCATCATGAGCTGCAGCGTCTGCTCTTTCGGCTGCTTCCCGCCCTTGATCTGCACGTCGATGTAGTCCTCGACGAACTTCTGCGTGCCCGGGTAGTCCCCCTTGATGTAGTAGGCCTGCGCGACGAGCGTGTACATGTCGTCGTCCGCGAAACCGCCCTTCACGGCGCGGTTGCCGAACTCGATAGCCTTATCGTAGTTCTTGATCTGGTAGTTCACTTGAGCCAGCGCCCGCACCCGGTTGGGCACTTCTGCCTGCTCGAGGAAGCCGGAATTCAGGCCGGCTTCGAGAGCCTTGGCGGCTTCCGGGTACTGGGAAGTGCGCACGTACACGAAACCCAGCATTTCATTGACGAGGTGGTCATCGTACGGGCTCCTGCCCGACATGCCCTGCACTTCCTTCAGCTTGGCAAGTGCCTCGTCGTACTTCTTCGCCTGCATCGCGTCCTGCGCGGCCTTCAGCGGCTTTGCGACAGCCTTGCTGACCTTAGGAGCTTCGTCAGCTGCATGCACGGGGGCGCTGTAGCCCCAAGCACCTACGAGAACGGCGCCCAGAGCGAGCGCCGTGACCAGTTTCGATGTGAATTTCATGCTTATGCCGTTGCTCCTACGTCTACTTGGAAAAATGCCCTTCGGTCATTTTTCGGACAAAGCCTTCGTTGCCGACCGCAAAAGGCGCGACTTTTGCGGCCTGTGCAGCGCGACCTCAAGTCCGACGGGCTCCTTAGTCCCGGAATTCAGACGTGTTCACGAAGCCGATCTTCTTCATGCGGTTGCGCTGGGCAGCCGCCAGAACCACGGCGACCGTGCCGTACTTCGCGCGGCGATCCGGGCGAAGGTGAATTTCCGGCTGCGGCTCCTTGTCGGACTCCTGCCGGAAGTAGGTCTCCAGCGTCTGAACGCTCGGGACCACGGTTCCGTTCCACACCACCGTGCCGTCGAAGTCGACTTCCAGGTCGATGACTTCGGGGCGCTGGTCCGGCGGCGGCGGGTTAGTCGCCTGCGGCATGTCCAGTTTAACGGCATGTGTCATCACCGGAATCGTGATGATGAACATGATCAGCAGCACCAGCATCACATCGATGAGCGGCGTCGTGTTCATGTCACACATCGGCGCATCATCGCTGGTCGAACCCACACTCATTGACATTCGAAAACGCTCCTAAGCCTTGATCGAAAGCCCCTGCGCCTAGCGCTGGGGCGCCGTGCCGTGATCCGGCTCGGTGATGAAACCCACTTTCACGAGCCCACCGCGCTGGATGGTGTAGATGACACGGCCTACCGATTCATACCGCACATCTTTATCCGCGCGAATGTGAAGCTCCGGCTGGGGCTTCTTCACCGCGGCTTCCTTGATGAGATTCAACAGCTCATCCCGGCCCTTGACCCGGCCGCCATTCCAGAAGATGTCGCCTTTGGCATCCACTTCGACCGTGACGTTTTCCGGCTTGGTCTGCGTCGGAATATTCACGGCCTTGGGGAGCGATGAAACCACTGTCTTCGTGATCACCGGAATGGTGATCAGGAAGATGATCAACAGCACCAGCATCACGTCCACCAGGGGCGTGGTGTTGATGGTTGAAATTACCTCCGTTGCGTCGCCGTCGCCGCCGGATGAGCCAACATTCATCGACATCGTTGCGTTCCTCGGGTGCGCCCCGCCCTGTTCGGGCCGTTCAGGCGCACCGCTTCGACTTCAGCTCACGCTTACTTGCGGACGGCAGCGGCAGGAGTCGCCAACGGACGCCCAGCGCCAGGGGCATCAACCGTGCCGGTCGTGGCCACGCGGGCACCGCTCACCAGATAGGCATGAAGATCGGCTGCGAAGTTCCGCAGACCATCCTGCACTGCCTTGTTACGGCGAACGAGCCAGTTGTAACCGAGCACCGCGGGCACCGCGACGAACAGACCGAAGGCGGTCATGATCAGCGCTTCACCGACGGGACCCGCCACCTTGTCGATGCTTGCCTGGCCGGCGAGACCGATTGCGATGAGGGCGTGATAGATGCCCCACACCGTGCCGAACAGTCCGACGAACGGGGCGACCGAACCGACCGAGGCGAGGAACGCAAGGCCCGACTGGAGCTTGCCGGTCACCACGTCTACCGAACGCTGCAGCGACATGGTGATCCACTCGTGCAGGTCGATGCGGTCCGTCAGGCGACCGTCGTGGTGGGACGTGGCGCGAAGAGCGTCTTCCGCGATGTTGCGGAAGTCATCGCCCTTCTTCAGGCGCTCGACGCCATCCTTGACGGAAGGCGCGGTCCAGAAGTTCTTCTCGGCCGCCTTCGCGGAGATCTTCAGCTTCCGCTGATCCCAGATCTTCGTGAGGATGATGTACCAGGAGAACAGGGACATCAGCGCCAGGATGATCAGCGTGGTTTTGGCGACCGGGTCACCCTGGGTCCAAAGGGACTCCAGACCGTATGGATTTTCAACAACTGCGGTGGCTTGGTTTTCCATAGATTCCTCGATCAAAAAAAAGGCCGGGCATCGCGCCCGGCTGTAGTCGTTTAATTCTTCAGTTCGAACTTGATCTTGAAGGGGAAGCAATCGGTGGACACTTGTCCATCTACGCTGCCCGCAACATACCGGCCGGCCTT
>JBDTUL010000482.1:0-5001 GCA_040007735.1 Gammaproteobacteria bacterium
AGCCGCGGGAGCTCATCTGGATATTCGGCATGGTGATCTACCTCGTGCTGATGGCCGAGGCGTTCTTCGGTTACCTGCTGCCGTGGGGACAGATGTCGTTCTGGGGCGCGCAGGTGATCGTGAACCTGTTCGGCACCATTCCGGCCATCGGGCCGGGGCTGGTCGAATGGATTCGCGGCGACTACGGCATCGCGGATGCCACGCTGAACCGCTTCTTCGCGCTGCACGTGGTGGCCGTTCCCCTCGCGCTTCTGCTGCTAGTGGTGTTGCACCTGGTGGCCCTGCGTCGCACCGGCTCGAACAATCCGGATGGCATCGAGATCAAGGAAAAGCTCAGGCCGGACGGCAAGCCGGTCGACGGCATCCCGTTCCACCCGTACTACACCGTCAAGGATCTGGTGGGCATCGGCGTGTTCCTGGTGCTGCTCAGCATCGTGGTGTTTTACATGCCGACACTCGGCGGCCTGTTCCTGGAAGGCCCGAACTTCGAGCCGGCGAACCCGCTGTCCACGCCCGAGCACATTGCGCCGGTGTGGTACTTCACGCCGTTCTACGCAATTCTCCGCGCGGTTCCGGACCAGCGCATGGGCGCCTTGCTCATGTTCCTGGGTGTCGCCTCGTTCTTCTTCCTGCCCTGGCTCGACCGGTCGCCGGTCAAGTCCATGCGCTACCGGGGCATGGTTTCGAAGGTGGCACTCACGCTGTTCGTCATCTCGTTCCTGGTGCTGATGTTCCTCGGGCTGCAGCCGGCTGAAGGCCTGTATGTGCTGCTGGCCCGCATCTTCACCATCATCTATTTCGCGTTCTTCTGGCTCATGCCGCTCTACCAAAGATTCGATACCGTGAAACCTGTGCCCGCACGAGTGACCTACCATGCGCACGCATAGCCGGGGCCTGTTCGTTGCGATAGTGCTGTCCTTCGCGCTGACGGCGGGTGCCTCGCAGGCGGCGGAAGAGCACGAGGGCGGGGCGCTCGGCGATGGCTGGAAGCATTGGCACGCCGGGAATGAAGTGGGGAATATCACCTCGCTCCAGCGCGGCGCGCGCAACTTCATGAGCTATTGCCAGGGCTGCCATTCCCTCAAGTACCTGCGCTATTCGCGGCTCGGGGAAGACCTCTCCATTCCGCCGGAGCAGCTCGAGAAATTGCTGATCCCCCCGGGCGACAAACCGGCGGACTACATCATGACCACCATGCCGGCGGCGGATGCAGAAACCTGGTTCGGCAAGACGCCGCCGGATCTGTCCCTGGTAGCCCGGTCGCGCGGCCGCGACTATCTCTACCAGTTCCTGACCACGTTCTACGCCGACCCCGCCAAGGCGACCGGTGTCAACAACCTCCGGCTCGAAGGAACGGCAATGCCGCACGTTCTTTCCGAGCTCGAGGGTGTAAAAAAGGCGGTGTACACCAACGCCGAGGAAAAAGGCGAGGACGGCAAGCCGCATACTGTGCGGGTGCTGGAGAAATTCGAGCAGGTCATACCCGGGCGTCTCTCGGAGGCCGAGTACGATGCGTTCGTACGCGATACAGTGAACTTCCTGGACTACGCCAGCGAGCCCACGCAGACCCAGCGGCGTTCGCTCGGTGTGTGGGTGGTGCTGTTCCTGATGGCATTCACCTGGCTCGCGTATCTGCTGAAAAAGGAATACTGGAAAGACGTCCATTGATGGGCGCGCGGCGCCGGAAAGTCCGGCGTTGCGGACACTGCGGGAGCTGAAACTTGTCGAGCAGACGATCCATCATGACGCTCTTCTCGGCTCCCAACGATCCGTGGAGCCACCGCACGCGCATCGTGCTGGCTGAGAAGGGCATCAGCATCGATATCGTGAGCGTCGAGCCGGGCAAATTCCCCGAAGACCTGCTCGATCTCAACCCGTACCACAGCGTTCCGACGCTCGTGGACCGCGACCTGGTGTTGTACGACTCGCGGGTCATCATCGAATACCTGGACGAGCGTTTCCCGCACCCGCCGCTGATGCCGGTGGACCCGGTGACGCGCGCGCAGTTCCGGCTCGCGCTCTATCGCATCGAGCGGGACTGGTACGGCCTCGTGCAGCAGATCGAGGCGGAGCCGGACAAGAAGCACAACGTGCGCTTCAAGAAGATTCTCCGCGACACCATTCTGCAGAGCACGGACCTCTTCAAGATCAAGCCGTATTTCCTGTCGGACGAGTTCTCGCTGGTGGATGCCACCATCGCGCCCGTGCTGTGGCGGTTGCAGTACTACGAGATAGATTTGCCGCCGCAGGCGCAGCCCATCGTGAAATACGCGGGCCTGCTGTTTTCGCGGCCGGCGTTCCGCGAAAGCCTTTCGGACACCGAGCAAGAGATGAGGCTCGTCTAGGTTTATGGGAAAAATGCCCTTCGGTCATTTTTCGGACAAAGCCTTCGTTGCCGCCCGCAAAAGGCGCGACTTTTGCGGCCTTCGCAGCGCGACCTCAATTCCGACGGCCTTCTAGGCGGACTTCGTTCCGCGTCTCCCGCGCACCCATGCGACAACCCCCTGCGAAAAGACCTTACCTGCTCCGTGCCATGCATCAGTGGATGTCGGACTGCGGGCATACGCCGCACGTCATCGTCGACGCGGAAGCCACCGGCGTGGATGTGCCGCGCGCGTTCGTAAAGGACGGCAAGATTGTTTTGAACCTCAGTGGGTCGGCTACTCAGCATTTGAAACTCGGCAACGAGTGGATCGAGTTCGACGCGCGCTTCGCGGGCTCCGTGAACCATGTGAATTTTCCCATCAACGCGGTGCTGGGTATTTACGCGCGTGAGACGGGGGAGGGTATGGTGTTTACGGAGCAGGATCTCGGGCCGGAGCCGCCCACGCGGCCGAACACGGCTGATGAGGGTGGTGGTGGTGGTGGCGGGAAGCGGCCCCAGTTGAAGGTCGTTAAATAGGTTTCTTTACGCAGCGCTCATGCGTGAAACGCATGCTGAAGCCATTCCACCCGCGGCTGTGCCGACCTCACGTCGTGCACCACAATCACATCGAATCTCGCGCGCAACTTCGCAAGGTCGGGTCGTTGCTGCAGTAGTTGTGTAGCCGCGCGAATGATCTTGTGCTGCTTCCAGCCATCGATGCTGGCTGCCGCGCCACCGAACGAATCGCTGGAGCGCGTTCGCACCTCCACGATAACCAGCACGTCATCCTTGCGCGCAATCACGTCGAGCTCGCCACTGCGGCGGCGGTAGTTGCGCGCTACGAGCTCGAACCCCTGCCTCTGCAGAAATTCGGCAGCTACGTCTTCCGCATTCTGTCCGAGCTCAGCACGTTCCGTATGCATGGGTAACTCACTGTTGAGCGGCCGCCGTGATCGCCAGGGGCCGGTTCTGTCCGTTGTGTAACTGCGCCCATTCGAGCTCGCGGTGTACGCGGCGCTCGGAATCGATGGTGAGCTTGCCGGTGAGCCCATCCACATTCACTGTGCCGCCGGGGCCTGCGGAGCGCAACGCATTGGCAAGCCGAAATGCATCGAACCCAAACGCGAACAACCGGTTCCGCCGCGGCCCGCCGCTGGGCCACGCCTCACGCGCTACGGAGCGAACACTCTCCGACAACCCGCTGCCCAGCATCCACGGCATGTCCGGAAAAATGAGCCCTTCCATATCTTCATTGGCGCGGGGATCAGGCTCGAACGCATCCGACGTCGCGTACGTCGCTACATCTCCAGCGAAATGAAACCGCAGCTGCGGCCGCACGAGCCGCGCCGTAGCGGCAGGCGCCGGCGCAAAAATAAAGTCGATGTCAGCGCGACGGCGCGGCTCGAACACCAGCTTGGTTCCCAGCACAGACTCGAGCCTTTTGTATCGCGCGCGGCTGTCGCTGATGCGAAGAACCTGCGTGATCTCGTCCGCCCAGTCAGTGCGAGTTGAATCCAGCGCAACGTCGGCGACCAGCGTGCCGCCATTCGCTTCCAGTTCCTGCCGGAACGCGGCGAGCACTCGCGTGCCCCATTCACCTTCCGGTACGACGGCGACGCCGCGCCGTCGCTCATCCGCAATCATTCTGCGCGCCACTTGCCGCGCTTCTTCTTCTGGCGACAACGCGAACTGATAGAACCCTGCCGGCCCGGCTCGCTCGGCAGCCAGGAAATTCAGCGCGAGAATCGGAGGCCGCGCATCGCCGAGATCCGCAGCCGCCGTGACTTCTTCACGAGTGAGTGGACCGATGATGAACTCCGCGCCTTCTTCCCTCGCCCGCGAAATGGCTTCAGCCGCGCTGACCTGCGCGGTGTCGAAGACTCGCAGGCGTGGGCGTTGACCCATTGGCGTCTGGTAGTACGCAGTCATGAAGCCATCGCGAACGCTGGCGCCAGCGCTGGCAGCGCGGCCCGACAACGGCAACAGGAGCGCCACATGCGGGATCGCCTGACGAGTCTCCTGCGTGAGGCCGAGCAATTCGGTTCTGACAACATCACTCGCCGGGTGATTTGGATACCGCGTGCGCCAGGCCTCGATATCGGCAGTGGCTGTAGTCGGACTGCGAGCCGCCGCCGCAGCGAGTGGCGCCAACTCGAGCCAACCGCGAACGACTGAATCCGCTGCGCTTCGCGGCTCGATCTTTACGCCGCGCTCGCTGGCGCCACGCAACTCACCGAGCAGATCGACGCGACGCTGCGTTCGCTCGCTCGGGTTAGTGATGAAGCGCTCGGCTGCAACCGACGCGCGAACTCCATCCACGACACGCGAAGTGACGAACGCTGCTTTCTCTTTCAACGCGAGGTAGCGAGTGGCCGCCGGTGCGGCAGCCGGTTGCGGAATCGCGGAAATCTGTTGCCAGGCTTCGTTTGCCTGATTGCGCGCGAGCGCGATGTCCACGCCGAGCATCTGCTTTTCGAATGTTTGCTCAGAAGTGAGTGGAGGCGCCATCAGCGCCAGCACTCGCTGTGCGTCGTCCGGTCGGCGTGCTTGCAGATTCGCGCGCGCGGACTGCAACAGGTATGCGTTCTTCTCAGTGCCCGTGTTCTGTTCCGCGAGCGCTTCGTACACGCGCGCGG
>JBDTUL010000483.1:0-4981 GCA_040007735.1 Gammaproteobacteria bacterium
GGCTTCTCAAGCGACTGGAATGCACACCCACCCCAGACAAACTCGGCTGCGCGAAATGCTTAAAGCCCGGCAAGAAATAGAGCCCACGTAGTGTTCAGAACTTCTGCCGCCGAAGGCGGCAGACTGCGCTGCTCCCGCAAAAACTGCGAGGGCGGAAACAGAGCGCGAAGAAACTCGAACTTAACCGCGGGTAAGGTCGTTTTATCCAATTCCACATAATGAGCACCAATCGCGCCTTCAAGAACTGGCCGGAAATCTTCAACAACGACGCCACGCTCACCTCTGCGCTGCTCGACCGGCTACTCCATCATGCCGACACGTGCGTCGTCGAAGGCAAAAGCTACAGAGCCAAAGACCACCTCCCAGAGGCCTGACCCCAGCGACCTGAAAACCGAGACCTCTCACGCACCACCGCGGCTACGATCACGGTTTTTAAACCGCCCGAAATAAACGGTGTTCAGAGCGCCCCTAACACCCACAACCACCCGTCAGGCTGCGCGGAGCCTTCGTCGGCGGATATCCTGGTCACGAGCAAGTTGAGGAGGGCGCTCGCACTGGTCGACATCCGCGTAGTCGATCATTTCATCGTCGGTAGCACGATGACTTCGTTCGCGGAGCGGGGGCTGCTTCTTAGGTAGATGACGCAGATGCGCGCTCACTCGTGAGTGCGCTGGCCGCTGACGGAGAAACTGAGACGGGTCGGGTCTGGAGCCCGAGGGGCTTCGGCGTGACGCTGCAGGTCGAGACTTTCGAGTCGGCGAGTTTCATCGATCCGCGGGACGCCTCAATCTCGAGCCACAATCAGCTCAATGGCAATACCGACCCCGCCCCTCGCGCACGATGCGTATCGTGTGGCTCTCATCCAGCTCCGCCGCCCGGCCGGCAACGCGGATGCGTTCGAACGTCGCGAGTGACTCAGCCCAGGCCACACAGGCTGCCGGGATCTGTCGCGCAGCCAGGCGGCCCTCAGCGAGAGAAGCAACCCCGATTGCATAGTCACGTGCCGCGCTCCAGTCCTCAGGCGCCTCGTCCCACAACTTCTTGCGCGCCGCCGTGGATTGTTCGAGGAGCCGCAATCCTTCGCGGAAACGACCCAGCGCAGCCAACGCCCGCGCGTGCGCAGTCGATATCACGATGGCGGTGCGCGCGAGATCGCGGTCCTGTGGCTCGAGAAATTGCAATTTCTCGCCCAGAGCCACGGCGTCTGCGAGCAGTGGCTCTGCTTCAGCGGCGCGCTTCAATTCCAGCAGAGCCTCGGCGAGCGCCCATTCGCTGCGCATGAATCGCCGTGCGGCCGGGGGGTTGTCCGGCTGAGCCGCATACGCGCTCTTGAGCAGTTCCATCTCTTCGCGGTAGGCCTGTTCGGAGCGTTGCATGTCACCGGCGTAGTAGAGACCCTCAGCGTAGAGGTCGAGCAGCTTCGTCCGTCGCAACACGGCTGCCTTCTGCTCTTCGGCAGAACCTTTGGACTGGGAGTCAGGCTGCGACAACGCTGCACGGGTTATCTGGATGGCCTCCGCGTATCGCGCCTGCCATTGCAGTATGTCTGCGTGCTCTACGACAAGCTCATTGCGCAGATTCGCCACCTCCTGGCTGCCGGGGGCGGCTTGCTCCGCTTCGGCGAGCCGGGCCGTCGCCCGGTCCAGCGCCTGATTGGCCGCTGGAAGGTCAGACTCCAACGCGCTGGCGAGCCGCACACGGGCGAGCGCGAGGCGCGCGAGTATCAAAGCCCGCTCTTCGCGAAGCTCTCCCTCGACAGGCAGCGTCTTCGCCAAGGCCTCCGCATGATCGAGGTTGCGCCCCGCGAGCTTCGCGTTGGAGACACTGGCGGAGCCCGGACTCGCCTGCACCTGTGCGAGCCGGCGAAAGCCCTCGATGAGATCCAGCCTCAGGGCGGCCGGAGCTTCGGGGTCGCGCGCGAGGCGGTCCAGATAGCCCTGCGCGGCCTCGGCAAGGTCCCGCCGTAGTGTGAGTGCGCGTGGCGTGGACTCGAGACGGTCGTACACGTCGAATAGCACGAAGCGCGAGAACGAGCGCAGCTCGGTAAATCGTTCCTCCGCGCTTGCGCGGGCACGCTCTGCGCGCGCGTAAAGGAACGCCAACGCCGCCAGCGCACCGGCCAGCACCATCAACGCCGCGCAGGCAGCCGCAACGGCCATCCGATGGCGTGTCACGAACTTGCCTGCCACGTACCTCAAGTTCGCGCGGTGCGCCTGCACGGGGAAGGAGCCGAGCCATCTCTCGAGATCAGCCTGCAATGTTTCGACCGACGCGTAACGATCGATCAGGTCCGGAGCACGCGCCCGGTCGCGAACGGCGCCGAGATCCTCGGGCACGTGCGGACACCGTTCGAGCAGATCATGAAGCAGAACGCCAAGGGAGAACACGTCATCGGCCGTCGTGGCCGGTTCACCACGCTGACGAGAGGGGCTCGCGTAGCCGGGAGTGAGCGCTAACGGGAGGCGGAGAGAGAGGGCTTCGTCCACATCCGCCAACACTTGCGCCACGCCGAAATCAAGCAGTTTGGCTGTGCCGCCCGCCACGACGATTATATTGTTGGGCTTGATGTCAGCATGCACGACGAGCCGCGCGTGAGCGAATCGGACGGCTGAGCACACCTGCAGATAGAGCCGAAGCGTGGCTCGCAGTGAAAGGTTTTCTTCCGCCGCGTACTGGGTGATGACTCGCCCCGCGACGAGCTCCATCACGATGTAGGACTGGCCGTCCGGGGTTACGCCTGCATCCAGGAGCTGGGCAATGTGCCGGTGCTCGAGGCCGGCCAGAATGCGAGTTTCGCGTGCGAACTGCGCCGCCAGCAGCTCCGGAACGCGCGACCTGCGCATCAGCTTGACCGCGACGGCTCGCTCGAACGCTCCGTCCGCTCGCTCGGCGCGGTAGACGCGGCCCATTCCACCCTGTCCGAGCAGTTCCTTCACTCGATACGGGCCGAGTTGTTCCGGAGCGGGCGCATCCGCCTCGCGACCTGTCATGTGCAGTCCGGTCGGCAGGGCCTCGTTCACGAACCGGGCGGCCTGCAGCCGCTCTCGAACGTCAGTGAGCAGCGGCGGATCGTGCCTGAGGGCTGCGGCCAGGCGCTCCTCGCGTTCGTCCATCGGCCACGCGAGGGCATCCTCCAGATGCCGTAGCACGAGCCTCTCGCGCTCGAGATTCACGCGCGGCCCAAGTCGTGTAGCAGCCAGGTGCGCGCAGAGTCCCACTGGCGTTTGACGGTGGCCGGCGAGATTGCAAGGACCTCGGCGGTGGCCTCGATAGTCAGGCCAACGAAGAATCTAAGCTCGACCAGGCGTGCGCGCTCTGGGGACACCGCGGCGAGCCGGTGAAGGGAGTGGTCCAGCCGCTCGATATCCACTTCCATTGTGGCGACGCCTTGATCGACCCACGTGGTGAAGACCGCTGGCGTCTGGCGTTTGGCCGCGCGGAATCGCCGCACTTCATCGAGGAGCGTCTGCCGCATCACCGTGGCAGCCGTTGCCAGAAAGTGAGCACGATCACGCCACTCCATGCGATCGAGCTTCAGCACGCGGAGCACGGTTTCGTTCGCAAGTTCCGTGGGTTGCAGGCGATAAGCGGACGAGTCACCCGACAGCATCCGCCTGGCGAGCATACGCAGCTGCGAGTAACACATCTCCAGGAGCTGCTCGCGAGAACGCTCGGATCCGGCAGCCGCTTCGCGCCATAGGCGCCCGGCTTCGTCGGACGGGCGGTGTGACGCGTCCCTGTCTTCAGTGATCAACCGGAATCCCCGCTATGGATATTCTTCTAGGCGGGGAATGATCGCGGAATGCGCGGCGCCTGTCACCGCGCGATGTGTTTCCTCACATCCTCAAGCCGGGCGGCGTGCCAGCTGGTGGCACCTCCCCCGCACTCTGCGGGCCGGCCGCAGCCAGCACCAGCGTGAGGCATTCGTGCCGGCCTGAACCGGGCCGCACCGGGTTACCGCCTGCGACGCCGAGCCGCACTTTGGACGCCTGCTTGCTCCCAGAACGGCCCGTTGTGGCGTTGAGGACGACGTCGGCGCTCGTACTCCGATGCAGGATCTCCATTGCCGCGGCCGCAGGAGTGACATCCGCCGCGCGTGAACGGATGGCAGGCGGGCAGGGTGGCGGATCGAGCGGGTGGAGTAGTTCGGCATGTTGCTTTCCGGTCTTCGGGCCCTGATCGGGCCTATTAACCAAAGGCGTATGCGCGGGGTAGAACAGCTCAAAGCCGGTTTTCTGTGGAGCGAAGGAGCTGACGTTCCCGATACAGTGGAGTCTGTAACGGCTGCGTAAGTGGCATCGAACTGACGCGGCGGATCAAGGACGATGGTTCCCGTTCTTGACGGTCCCCGTCAGACGGGTGACGGCTACCACGAAAGCGTCGTACTGGATCCGGATGGCCCGTATGTTGGTCAGCCACACTGGAGTTGAGCCATGCACGCTTCCTTCGATCTCCTCCGACTGGGGCGCGGCGACGTCCCGCTACTCCGCGCGCTCAACGCGCTGTTTCAAGAGGCGTTCCGTGACCCTGAGGCCTACGGCGCGGCGCCGCCGAGCGAGGCGTATGTGGAGGCGCTGCTCGCGAAGGAGCATGTGATAGCGCTCGTGGCGCGCGTCGGGCAGGAGGTCGTCGGCGGGCTCGTCGCTTATGAGCTCGACAAGTTCGAGCGGGCCCGGCGCGAGTTGTATATCTATGACCTTGCTGTCGCCGAAGCACATCGCCGACGGGGCATTGCGACGGCCCTCATCGAGCGCCTGCGCGAGATCGCGGCCACGCGTGGCGCGTGGGTTGTCTACGTCCAGGCCGATTACGGCGATGAACCGGCAATCGCGCTCTACGACAAACTCGGAACCCGCGAAGAGGTACTGCACTTCGATATCGAAGTGGCGGGCAATTGACGGTGAGAAGCGCCGCGCGGAGCGAGTTCTGTTGAACAGGTTGCAGTTGTCCCAATGACCGAATCTCTCGCCGCGGACGCACT
>JBDTUL010000484.1:0-4979 GCA_040007735.1 Gammaproteobacteria bacterium
CCGACCGCATCGAAGGGCAGATCGCAGAGATGCGCGCAGAGGATAAATCTCTGCGCGAGAAGATCGACGGAAACCACGTGACACTCAACGCTAAAATCGACGGAAACTTCACGACACTCAACGACAAGATCGACGGTAATTTCGCGACACTCAACACCAAGATCGATAGAAACCACGCGCTACTCAGCGCCAAAATCGACAACGTCAACGCGACACTCAGCGAAAAAATCGACGATCTGGACCGCAAGATGACGAATTTCGGAAGTAAGCAGACCGCTCTGCTGTGGGTTGTCGGCGGGTTGGGCACACTCATCACGCTTGCGATGACCGTCGGGAAAGCGCTTAGCTGGTTCTGACGCGATCTCGCGGCACGCACGATCGTGCGTATACGCGAACCTCCCTACCTCGCCCAGGCCGGCCGCAGCCCTTTACCAGCTACGCCTGGGCGCCGGAGGCGTCCTCAAGGATCAGGTCTGCCGCTTTCTCGGCCACCATGATTACGGGTGTGTTGGTGTTTCCTGAGGTCAAAGCGGGAAACACCGACGCATCGACTACTCGCAGGCCGGCCGCGCCGTGCACTTTCAGGCGAGCATCGACCACGGCGCTGCGCGGGTCGGGCCCCATCGCACAGGTGCTGCACGCATGGAAAACGGAACCGGCTCGCTCGCGAAAGTCCTCTAGCACCTCAGCGTCCGAGACAATGTTCGCGCCCGGCTTCGATTCAGACTCAATGACGGATGCGAGCGGCTGCGCCCCTGAGATCCGCCGCAGCACGCGCGCTCCCTCATACACTTCCGCGATGTCTTCCGCCGTCGCGAGTGCATTAGGCGAGATCACCGGCGCAACGAGCGGGTCAACCGAGCGCAAGTGCACGGAACCCCGGCTCGTTGGCCGGCAGCTGTTGAACGACATCAGGAAGCCCGCGAACGAATCCGGGTTGAGCAACCGCCTGCCCGATCCGGAGGTCGTCGTGCTGTAGCTGGCGGGGTTGAAATAGATGTGCAGGTTCGGACGCGTCAGCTCCGGTCGGCCGCGAAGGAAGGCGCCCGCCTGGTTGACACTCATCGCCAGCGGCCCGCTGCGAGTGAGCGCGTAGCGCAACGCCGCCCTCACCTTGCCAGTCCACGGCGCGAGTTCGTTGTTGAGTGTGCGCACCTTGGAGCGGTAGAAATAAGAAACGGCTAGATGATCCTGCAGACCATTCCCGACTGCAGGCGAACTCAACACCACAGGCAGATTCAACCGGCCCAGCACGGCCGGGTCCCCCACGCCCGAAAGCTCGAGCAACTGCGGGGAATTGATGGAGCCGGCAGACAGGATGACCTCCTTGTGAGCCCTGGCCGTCTGCCGCGCACCCGCCCGCATGAACTCGACACCAGTTGCACGAGTTCCCTCAAACAGCACACGCGTCGCGTGTGTATTAGTCATCACGACAAGATTGGGACGCGACATTGCCGGCCGCAGATAGGCGCTCGCAGTCGACACGCGCACGCCATCTTTCACTGCCACATGCCAGATGCCGGCACCCTCCGTCGCCGCTCCGTTGAAATCATCGGTGCGGGGAATGCCGAGCGCGCGGCAACTCTCGATGAAGGTCTCGCAAAGGGAATGCACGTTCGCCGAAACATCACTGACGTGCACCGGGCCGCCCGCGCCGTGAAGCGGCGACTCACCGAGCGCATGATCCTCGAGCTTGCGGAAATACGGCAGCACGTCGTTCCAGGCCCAGCCGGGGTTGCCGAGCGCCTGCCAGTCGTCGAAGTCGCCGGGCTGCCCGCGCACGTAGACCATCGCGTTGATGGAACTCGAGCCCCCGAGCACCTTGCCCCGCGGCCAGAACTGGCTCCGGTTGCGGAGGGTCGGGTCGGGCTCGGACTCGTACATCCAGTTGACGCGAGAATCGGTGAAGGTGCGCCCGTACCCGATGGGCACCTGGATCCAGACCCGGCGGTCCGATCCGCCCGCCTCGAGCAACAGGACGCGATGCTTCCCGTTTTGCGTGAGCCGATTCGCGAGCACGCATCCCGCGGAGCCCGCGCCAACGATGATGTAGTCGTAGTCCGTCATGAAGGTGCGTGCGGAATTTCCACGTTGTGGTGTGCGCAGACTGTCAGAACCATTGTGGCGAGTGCAAACCCGGCCGACAATCGGAACATGAGTACAACGTCGAGGTGGATTGCGAACGCCCGCATGTACGCGGTAACGCCCGCCGTCGAGCGCAGCTGGCAGTCCCTACTCGAACACGTTGCGCACGACGCGAACGTGGCCCTCGACTATGTGCCCTACCCCGCGCCGCAGCCGCTCGAGCAACTCTGGTCACGGCCCGATCTCGGAACGGTGTTCATGTGCGGTTATCCAATCGCCCTGCGGCTCGCGCCGGTCATTCCGCTCGCCGCACCGATTCTGAGTGCTGCGTGGGCTGGCGGTCGCCCGGTCTATCGTTCCGACCTCATCGTGCGGGAGGGCAGCCCCTTCGCGAGGCTCGAAGACACGTTTGGCAAACGCGCCTGCTGGACGGTGCATCACTCGCAATCCGGCTTCAACGCGTTTCGCCACCATCTGCTGGCCTATCGCACACTGGAGCGACCGGCTCTGTATGGCGAGATGGTGGGAAATCTGGTCACCGCGAGGAAGGTGCTCGACAGCGTGCGGGAGGGTCGCATCGACGTGGGCCCGCTCGATGCTTACTGGCACCTGTTGATCGCCAAATACGCGCCTGACGTTACGGCGGGCACTAGAGTGCTGACGTCTACCGCTGTAACACCGATGCCTGCTTTCGTGGCCGCAGCAGACACGCCGCCCGAAATGGTGGCGCGGCTACGGGCCGCGTTCGCAGGCGCCGCGCGTCAACCCTGGTTCGCCACGCTCGGCGACGCTCTACTGCTCGAAGGATTTGCGGAAGTGACTGAGGCTTCGTACGCCCCACTACTCGAGTCACACCGAGCGGCGCTGGCAGCGGGATTCGAGACACCCGCTTAGGATCCTGCGCGAGTAGTAGCCGTCTACTGCGGCCGCCCCTCACGGGGGCAGCTCGGCGCGCCATCCAATCACACCGTCGTCGGCAGCGGTACGGGGACGCGCCCCGTCGGATGTCGATGCTCGTCATGCGGGCGGAACATGAAGCGCCGCGCCACATCGAAGTAGGTCGAATAGACCAGGCCGCCGTTCTCCACGAGCAGTCGTTCGCGGATCACCCGATACCGGCCGATGTACTCGTACCAGGGGATGTTGGGCGCTTCGTGGTGCAGCGAGTGCAGATTGTTGAAGAGGAACAGCGGCCCGAGGATCCATGACCCCTCGACGATTGCGATTCGCTCACGCGTGGCGGGCCGCGCGCGGTGCTCAGCGAACGAGCGGATGAGCTGAATGCCGTTTGCGGGAACGACGATAACCACGAGGTAGAACCACAACGGTATCCCGCAAACGACTTTGACCCACAGCATGACGGGAATGGACCAGAGCAGATGCTCCAGCCACATGCCGCGCAACCCGCGATCACCGCGAAACAGGCCGAGCAACTCCGAGCGCAGAAATCTCAGTATTCGCCAGAAGCAGCCAATGATCACGCGCCCTGTCAGCGTCTGCTCGGTGCGCAAGAATGCGCGAGTTACCGGCCCGACCGACGCCCACTCTTCGGGCGTCCAGTAATAGGATTCCGGATCATCGAGCGGATCGGTCAGCCGCTCATCGTTGTGATGGATTCGATGCGTCTGCCGATAGCGCTCGTACGGCAGCCACAGAGACAGAGGCACCATGCCGAGCATTCGGTTGAACCCGAACCAGCGGGTCGGATGCCCGTGGACAATTTCGTGCTGGAGGGAGCCATGCAAAGTGATGAGCAACACTGCGGCCGGCACCACGATCCAGTGCGGCCAGTTTGCATAGGCAAGTGTGATTGCGAGCCAGCCAGCGTAAACCGCGAAAATGAGTAGCAGTGTCGGCAGTTCTACCGAAACCTGTTGCTGTTCGCCGGGGGGCATCGCGTCCGGCGCGCCCCGCTCTACCGTCACGCCACTCATGTAATTGCCTGCCATCGCCAGTCGAGTGCCGCGCCGTCGTTTGACAGAACCGGTAGCCCAAACGGCCTCGAAACGGGCGCTAAAAAAAGCGTCGAGTCGCCGCTCACGTTATCACCTGTGGGGGTGGCGAACTATGCGTCAGTCAACATTTAGAGGCCGGAAAAACCGTCGTTCGGTCGCAGCCATGGCGTCGTAGAGCAGTATCGCCATCAGCCCGGTCAGTAGTCCTCCCTGGAGGATGAACGCGGTGTTATTTGAAAGGAGCCCGGCGATGATCACTTCGCCCAGCCCCTTCGCCGCCACGGTCGAACCGATGGTCGCGGTACCTACGTTGATCACCAGCGAAAGCCTGACCCCCTCCAGGATGAGGGGCATCGCCAAAGGCAGCTCCGCAGTGGCCAGGCGCTGGCCGGCGCTCATGCCCATACCCTTTGCCGCCTCCAGGACGGCCGGCGGACAGGTCTGCAACCCAACGATAGTGTTCTCGAAGATAGGTAGAAGCCCGTAGACGAACAGCGCCAGCAGGGTCGGTTTCTCGCCAAACCCCACCAGAGGCACCGCGAGGGCGAGCACCGCGACCGGCGGAAACGTCTGCCCGATGTTCACGAGCGTGCGCGCGAGCCCCAGGAAGGCCGCACCACTCGGGCGAGTCACCCAGACGCCAAGTCCGACGGCCACTACAGCGCTGGCGGCGGTAGCACAGCAAACAGTCGCGAGATGCGCGAGCGTCAGGGACAAGAGGTTTCCCTGGTCGTAAATCGCCGGCGCACCGTTCTGAGTCAGGGGTGCAAACAGAGGCGCGAAACTCTGGGGAGTCAGAAGAAAGACGGCCAGCAGCGCGAGGACTCCCAAGCGCAGGATGACGCCGGCTCCCGACATCAGCCGCCCCGGCCGTGCGCCAGAATCGAGGCGACGGTAAGGAATCCACGCGCCGTTCCGTCCGCGTCCACGACAGTGGCG
>JBDTUL010000485.1:0-4965 GCA_040007735.1 Gammaproteobacteria bacterium
GTGGTGGCGCGCGAAGAGCGACGAGGTCTATCGAGCCATCCCCGACTTCGGTGGGTTCCTGGTCAAGGCCAACTCCGAAGGCCAGCCGGGGCCGCAGGACTATGGCCGCTCGCACGCCGACGGCGCGAACATGCTCGCGGACGCCCTGGCGCCTCACGGTGGCATCGTCGTGTGGCGCGCGTTCGTCTACTCGCACGAGCAGCCCGACGACCGCGCGAAGCAGGCGTACAGCGAATTCGTACCACTCGATGGCAAATTCCGCGACAACGTGCTGCTGCAGGTAAAAAACGGCGCCATCGACTTCCAGCCTCGCGAACCGTTTCACCCGTTGTTCGGCGCTATGCCGAAAACACCGCTGATGCTGGAAGTGCAGGTCACGAAGGAATACCTCGGCTTCGCCACTCACCTCGCGTATCTCGCGCCACTCTATGAAGAAACCCTGAGATCAGACACCTACGCGAAGGGAAAAGGCTCCACCGTCGCGAAGGTGATAGATGGCTCGCTTCACGGCTACCAGCACACCGGCATGGCAGGCGTTGCGAACATAGGAAAGGACCGCAACTGGACCGGCTCGCAGTTCGATCAGGCGAACTGGTATTCATTCGGGCGGCTCGCGTGGGACCCCTATCTGACCTCGGCTGCCATCGCCGAGGAATGGGTGCGCATGACCTTCACCAACGATGCCGCATTCGTTACGCCGGTGGCCGGCATGATGATGGGCTCGCGCGAGGCGGTGGTGAACTACATGACGCCGCTCGGCCTGCATCACATCATGGGCCGCGGCTACCACTATGGGCCCGGGCCCTGGGTTTCCGGCGGCGGACGTGCGGACTGGACTTCTGTTTACTACCACCGCGCCGACGCTGCGGGACTGGGCTTCGATCGCTCGGCGACCGGAAGCAACGCGGTGTCTCAATACATGCCGCAGGTGGCGGCGGAGTTCGGCAACCGGTCACGGGTGCCTGAGAAATACCTGCTCTGGTTTCATCACGTGCCGTGGGATTCGAAGCTCTCCTCAGGGCGCACGCTGTGGGACGAACTGGTTTATCGCTACACGGGCGGCGTCGACAGCGTGGGCCAGATGCGCAAGACATGGGCCACGCTCTCGGCCTACGTGGATCCGGAACGCTACGCGCAGATCGCCACGTTCATGGGCATTCAGGAGCAGGAAGCGAAATGGTGGCGCGACGCGTGCATCGCGTACTTCCAGAGCTTCTCCAAACGCCCGCTGCCGAAGGGTGTGGCGGCTCCGGAACGCACGCTAGAAGAGTACGAAGCGCTGCCTGTTCCCTATGCCCCGGGCGACCCGCCCCTGAATCCCGGTAAGGCGAGCGAGAAGCCCTCACTGCAAATCCTCAGCTCGCTGTTTCAGGACCACGCGGTACTCCAGCGCGACAAGCCCATCAAAGTGTGGGGGCACGTCGGCGCAGGCGAAACAGTTGCCGTCTCATTCTCGGGCGCGACGGCAACTGCCCAGGCAGATGCCGCGGGTCGCTGGAGCGCAACGCTGCCGGCCCCGCCAGCCGGTGGGCCGTATTCGCTGGAAGCGAAGCTGACTTCCGGCGCGAAACAGACGATCAGCGATGTGCTCGTAGGTGACGTGTGGCTGTGCTCCGGCCAGTCGAACATGGTGCTGCAGGTGAATCGCACGCTGGATTCGCGATCTGAGATTGCAAACTCCGCCAACGACCGCATTCGGATGCTCACGGTGCCCCTGACCAGCAGCGTCATCCCGCTCGAGAGTCTCGCGGCGCCGGTGCAATGGCAGGTCGCAGGTCCCACGACCGTGGGGGATTTCTCAGCGGCCTGTTTCTACTTCGCGCGAGAATTGCAGAAGACCGTGCGCGTGCCCATGGGGCTCATCAACTCCTCGTGGGGCGGCTCTAACATTCAAACGTGGATGAGCGAGGCGGCGCTGTTGTCCTCCGGTGACTTTGGGGAGTCACTCGCGTTGCTCAAGGTTGACGACGCAGCGGCGCGAACCAGGCGCTGGGGCGAAATGTGGGAAGGCTGGTGGCGCGCCCACACGCCAACGAAAAAAGGTGCAGAGCCATGGGACGCAAGCATCACGGCCAGCGCATCCTGGCGCGTCGCGCCTGCCGCAATGGACTTCTGGGAGAAATGGGGTGTTCCGGAGTTGGCGAGCTACAACGGCATCGTTTGGTACCGGACTACCGTGCGGCTCGATGCTAGACAAGCCGCGCAGCGCGCAACGCTCTCACTCGGCACCATCGACGAAGTCGATCAGACGTGGGTGAACGGCAGCCCCGTCGGATATACCTCAGGCGCGGGCACAGATCGGGTTTATCAATTGCCACCCAAACTCTTGCACGCGGGTGAAAACACAATCGCCATCGCCGCTCTCGACACCTATGCATCGGGCGGCATGTATGGGCCCACCGGGAAAAGAGCCCTGCGCCTGGCGGACGGCACGTCGATAGCGTTGAACGGTGAATGGCGCTACCAGATTGCGCCTCAGGACATGGGCAAGGCTCCGCGCGCACCGTGGGAGCCGACCGGCGGCCTGACGGTGATCCACAACGCGATGATTGCGCCGCTCGCGCCTTACGGTTTTCGCGGAGTGCTCTGGTATCAGGGCGAGTCGAATACCAACGACGCAGTCCATTACGAAAGGCTGCTCGCCGGACTGATGGCCGACTGGCGTGGCAAGTTCGGCAAAGACCTCCCCTTTCTCATCGTCCAAATCTCGGGCTACGGTGCCGCGGCGACTGAACCAGCCGAAAGCGAGGAGGCTCTGTTACGCGAACAGCAGCGCCAGGCCGTCCTGCACGATGCGCATGCGGGCCTCGCGGTCACCGTGGATATCGGCGAGCGCGGCGACATTCATCCGGCGAATAAACAGGACGTGGGCCGGCGGCTAGCGCGCGCCGCACGTCACGTCGTGTACGGCGAGGCAATAGCGCCCTCGGGGCCCTTGCCACTCACCGCACGCCGCGACAACGGCCAGGTCGTGGTCGCATTCAGCGATGTTGGTGAGCAACTCGTCGTCTATGGGGCGAGTCGCCCTGTCGGCTTCGAGCTCTGCGGGACAGAAGCGATGTCCTGCCACTTCGTTGATGCCGTCGCGGAGAAAGATCGTGTATTGCTAACGCCCGCCGCCGGCGCAACGGCGCCCACGCGAGTGCGTTATTGCTGGGCCGACAGTCCGGTGTGCACGCTCTACGACAAGGCCGCTCTGCCGGCCGGCCCGTTCGAAATATCGATTCAGTAGCTCACCCGTCCACCTGCAAGGGAGGCAAGATGAAAAGCGGACTGTGCGCGCTGTTGGTGTTGCTTGCGGCTCACGTCGACGCGGCCACCGTCTCGTTCGACTGGTTTGAATACACTGGACACGATGCCGTATTCGCCCCACCGCTGCCGGACGGCCACTACCGCAACCCGATACTCGCGGGGTTCTTTTCGGACCCGAGCATCACTCGCGCGAACGATCGGTTCTATTTTGTGAGCTCCACGTTCACGTACTTTCCGGGCATTCCGGTGTTCGAAAGCGAAGACCTCGTGCACTGGAAGCAAGTGGGGAACGTCGTCGGCCGCCCCACGCAACTCAACTTCGATGGACTCGGTGTTTCGCGCGGAGTGTTCGCGCCGGACATTGAGTATCACGACGGCACGTTCTACGTGGTCAACACGGCCGTCGACAGCGGGGGCAATTTCCTTTCCACGGCAAGGAATGCTGCCGGTCCGTGGTCCAACCCGGTGTGGTTGCCGGGGCTCGACGGCATTGATCCTGCGTTGTTCTTCGACGCGGACGGCAAGGCGTATCTGCTCAACAACGGGCCGCCCGAAGGCACTCCTCTCTATCAGGGGCACCGAGCAATCTGGATGCAGGAGTTCGAAGTCGCCACGAGCAAGCTCGTCGGGCCGCGCAAAGTGCTCGTGAACGGCGGCATAGACCTTGCGAAGAAACCCATCTGGATCGAAGGCCCGCATCTGTATCAGCGTAACGGCTGGTACTACCTGATGTGTGCGGAGGGCGGGACCGGCCCGCAACACTCCGAAGTGGTTCTGCGCGCTCGCTCGCCGTGGGGACCTTTCGTGCCTTACGCCGGCAACCCGATTCTGACTCAGCGCGACCTCGCGGCGAGCCGCGCGAACCCAACCACCAACGCAGGCCATGCAGACCTCGTCGAGGCGCCTGACGGAAGCTGGTGGGCGATCTTCCTGGCCTCGCGCACATACGCGGGCACTCACTACAACACGGGACGCGAGACATTTCTTTTGCCGGTGGAGTGGAGAGACGACTGGCCGTTGATTCTCCCGCAAGGCGAAAGCATTCCGTACATCGCGCGGGGACCGAAAGGGACGTCATCTCAAACCCAGGCGCCTCTCACCGGCAACTTCACTTGGCGCGACGACTTCGACACGAGCCGGTTGAACGGCGAGTGGCTGCAGGTGCGCGTGCCCCGGCGAGCGTGGATCGATCTGCGTGCCAGGCCGGGCTGGCTCACGATTCGTCCGCGCGCGAATTCGCTCGAGACTCTGACGAATCCCTCGTTCCTGGCGCGCCGCCAGCAACATGTGTCGTTCGATGCCAGCAGTGCATTCGAACTATCCCGTAGTGGCCGAGCCGCAGCGGGCATCGCGGCGTTCCAGAACGAGAATTACTGGTACTTCCTCGGTATGCGTCGGAGAGACCGAAGCGTGCAAGTATTCCTGGAGCGGAGGTCCGGCAAGGTAACCGAGACCATAGCGACAATTCGCCTTCCGGACCCTGCAACTCAGCCGGGCGCTGCTCTGAAGCTGAGAATAAGCGGCGATGCCGGTGCTTATTCATTCTGGTATGACGCCGATGGAAATGGCTGGAAACCGCTGCGGGAGAACGAAGACGGCACCTTGCTCAGCACCGACGTCGCGGGTGGCTTCGTCGGCGCCATGTTGGGGCCGTACGCGCGCGTTGAGCCATAAGCCCGATACCTCACGCCAGCACATCCGCGTTGCGCAACA
>JBDTUL010000486.1:0-4963 GCA_040007735.1 Gammaproteobacteria bacterium
GCCAGCAACACCTGCCAGCGTCGAGACAAATTCGCGCGCTTTCGCGACCCACCAAATATGCAACGGTCATGCCAGCAAATGAGCGAGTAGGCACGCTTCATGCTCGAGCTTGCTCACGGCAGAAACATCGAGGCGCCGACGAGATGCATAAACGCGAGACGGTCCAGACACTGAACACGCTCATACAAACCTGCCGGGCAACGGAAGATTTGTCACTGGCGTGTGCTCGAACAGTCAGGACGGCGGCCTTCGCCGGCCTGCTTCGCTCCCGCGCGGACGATTGGGGCCGGCAGGGGGATGAGCTGCAAGCCCTTGTTTTGACGCTGGGCGCCGTGCCGGCGCGGCTTGCGAAACTCACAGCCTCAGGGCTGTGCGGGTGGGTTGCACTAAAGGCCGTCTTGCTCGGGCCGAGCGATATGAGGAACCTGGAGGCCTGCCAGCACGGCGAGCTGCGTGCCCTTCATCGTTACGATCAGGCCCTGATTGGGTATTTGCCGGAACGAATTCGCCGCACGCTGACTCTGCATGCGCAGCGGATTGCGAGCCGCACAGAGGCGATGCATGTCCTGCTGGGGCAGCTCTCAGCCCGTTCGGACGAGGCGCCGACTATGTAAAACGTACAGCGCGTGCAAAAAATACGTGCTGACAGCGGGTGCTGGCCGCCCGTGTTTCCTTTTTACGCGGGGGGCGTCGGGTACGTGCAACGGCTTGTTGGAGGAATGACCCCGCGGGTGTGGCCGCGAGGTCACGAGTTGAGAATGTCGTCAGGAGGCAACGGGCAGCATGCCGGGATTTGAAAACACAACGGCCGACTGCGGGGCGGGGTGGCTTAGGGCACGGTCTCCGTCTGCGCCGCCGTTCGCGCGGTGCCTGCGGGCACAGCTCCGCCTTCCTCCTCCCACCGGTGAATTTCCCGCCGTGGTAGCCTCTGACGCTCGCGCAGTCTGCGCTGGTCCAGCGACCGCCCCAGCGCCACCGCGCCGATCGACAATAGTCCGATTGCCCAGTTCATTCGAAGCACCCATTTTCCGTAGAGTCCTCTCGCCTTCGAGCACTATTCGTTCCTGTCGGGTGAGGGCGACACTTGCATTGACTCCCGAGTGCCGCATTAGAGTGGCGCCCGAAAAGAATACGTTCAAGAGGAAGTAATGGCACACGCGCTGATAGTCGACGACGACCTGGATGTCGTGGAATGGTTGCAGGAAGTCGCACGCATGGAAGGCTTCACGGTCGCGCGCGCGCATTCGCTCCGCGAAGCGCGAATCGAGTTGGGTCGCCAGCGTCCCGATGTGCTGCTCACCGATCTGAGGTTGCCGGACGGGCAGGGCATCGAGCTCGTCAGCGAGCTGGAAAAGCCGGAAGCCACCGAAGTCATCATCGTCACAGGTCACGCCACCGTCGATACCGCAGTGGCCGCCCTGCGTGCCGGTGCCAGCGACTACCTGGTCAAGCCTGCGGACCTCGAGCGCGTGCAGGCTGTTCTTCGCCACGCCAAGAAAACCTCCGCCCTTCAGCACGAGATTGGCGAGCTGCGCGATGCGCTTCGCAAGCTCGGTCGCTTCGGCAAGATTCTCGGCAGCTCGCAGCGCATGCAGGTGCTCTACGACCAGATCAGCCGCGTGTCGCCCACGTCCGCGACGGCGTTGCTCATTGGTGAAAGCGGCACCGGCAAGGAGCTCGCGGCTTCCACAATCCATGAATTGAGTCGTCGCCGCGACGCTGCGTTCCTGCCGCTGAATTGCGGCGCCGTCTCTCCGCAACTCATCGAGAGCGAATTGTTCGGCCACGAGCGCGGCAGCTTCACGGGCGCCGATCGCCAGCACAAGGGTTTCTTCGAGCGCGCGAACGGCGGCACCATCTTCCTGGACGAGATCACCGAGATGCCGATGGAGCTTCAAGTGAAGCTGTTGCGCGTTCTCGAGACCGGTGCGTTCATGCGCGTGGGCGGCACTTCGCAGATCACCACAGATGTTCGCGTGGTTGCGGCGACGAACCGCGATCCGGAGAAGGCCGTCGCCGACGGCAAGCTTCGTGAAGATTTGTACCATCGTCTGAATGTGTTTCCGATTCGCCTGCCTCCCCTGCGCGATCGCGGCACGGACATGGAGCAGCTCGCCCAGTGCTTCCTCGACGACCTGAATCGCATCGAGAACACCAACAAGTCGTTCTCGCGTGATGCGCTCGTGAGGCTGTACCAGCACAACTGGCCTGGTAACGTGCGTGAGTTGCGCAACTACGTGCAGCGCGCATACATCATGGCGGACGACACCATCGAATGTGATGTCGCCGTCTCGGAGGCGGCGCCGAAGTCTGACGATGGCACCACCATCACCATCCGCGTCGGCACGCCGCTGGAAGAAGTGGAGCGCCGAGTAACCATGGCAACGCTCGTCTACTGCGGCCATGTGAAGCGCAAGGCAGCCGAGATCCTCGGGGTCAGCCTCAAGACGCTGTACAACCGGCTCGAAACCTACAATGGCAAGGAAGGCCCCGGCGCAGCGAAAGAAGCCATGCTGGACGACACTCGGGACACCGCCTGATTCGCGCGTCGGAGCGCGTGTCGGACGATTCCTACGTGGTGCGGTTGGGAAAGCCCCCTATCGCTTGCCGGGACGTCGGCTTAACCTAGACCCATGCCCGCTACACGTGTCGCTGTCGTCGATGATCACCAGCTCGTCCGCATGGGACTGAAGCAGATCATCGAAGCGCAACCCGATTTCGCCTGGGCCGGCGAGGCCAAGACCGGCCGCGAAGCGCTGACGTTGTTGCGGGGGCCGGGCTGCGACGTGCTGCTGCTGGACCTGTCGCTTCCCGACATGT
The DNA here is from genome assembly GCA_040007735.1 of Gammaproteobacteria bacterium. Taxonomy (GTDB): domain Bacteria; phylum Pseudomonadota; class Gammaproteobacteria; order Steroidobacterales; family Steroidobacteraceae; genus JADGHX01. The sequence goes on from JBDTUL010000486.1 coordinate 2,821, forward strand.
CGGGCCTGGACGTCCTGCGCCAGATCAAAACCCATCACGACACCGTCGCCACCCTCGTGCTGAGTGCCTATCCCGAGACCCAGTACGGGCTCAATGTGCTTCGCGCCGGCGCCAGCGGCTTTGTCAGCAAGAATGCGGATGACGGCGAGCTGTGCCGTGCGATTCGCGGTGCTGCTCGCGGTGGCCGTTACGTCAGCCCCGAGCTGGCCGAGCTGCTGGTGAGCGGAATGCAGGGCGGCTCGCCCAACGAACCGAGACACAGTTCACTTTCCGAGCGAGAGTTTCAGATCTTCACGAAACTCGCGGAGGGTAAGAGCGTTTCGGAGATTGCCGCCAAACTATTCCTGAGCGTGAAGACCGTGAGTACGTATCGGACCCGGATTCTGGAGAAGATGGGCATGAAGACGAATGCCGACATCACGTACTACGCAATCAAGAACGATCTGTTGCAGTGACCCTGATGAGCTCTTCCGAAGCCCACGCCTCAGGTATTGACGGTTCTCCCGACGCGGAGCGCCGCATCCTGCTGATCGAGGATTCGATCGTGCTCTCGCGACGGCTGGTAGACCTTCTATCCGAGCCGGGCCGGCTGGCCGTGTCGGCCCAGGCCACCACTCAGTCGGAAGCGGTGAGCCGGCTGAAGGAAGCCGTGTTCGACGTGCTGGTGGTAGATATCGAACTGGCCGAGGGCAATGGTGTTGCTGTCATTCGCCACGCGCGGCAGCTGTATCCGCCGGAGGGGCAGCCCCTCATCGTGGTGCTCACCAACTATGCGTCGGACTTCGTGCGGGACCACTGTTTCGCAGCGGGCGCTGACTACTTCCTGGACAAGATGCGCGACATCTCACTGCTGAAAGGCATTGTCGCCGACGCTCAGTCCAAGTGGGCCCCGCCCCGCACCAGTCATTGAAACGCCTGACGGCGGGATCTTACGGGGATCGAAGCGACCCCAGGCATATAGCGGCGCCGGGAGCGCCGGTAAAACTAAGAGTTCAGCTCAGCATCGATGCCCGCACGCCTTGCTCACTGAGCTTGGGCATCTCCACCCGCAGCGTTGTGCCCTCCGCGGGGCTCGACTCGATGGCGAATTGCCCGCCCAGCGCCTGAACGCGATGACGCATGCCGGCGAGCCCGTGTGACCAGCGAAAGCGCGTGTCATTGAGCTTGATGCCGACCCCATCATCCATCAGCAACAGCAGGTAGCGTTTCGCGTCGCTGCTGAGTGCGAGTCGTACCTGCTTTGCGTGTGAGTGACGCACGACGTTTGTGAGGCCTTCCTGGATCACTCGGAAGAGCCCGATGGCCAGCTCTTTGGGAATGGTCTCCGCGTCTTCGCACATGGTGACTTCACATTGCAGCTCCGCCTTCTGGCACACGCTCTCTACGTGCGCGCGTAGTGCTGTGGGAAGCCCGAAGTGATCCAGTAGCGACGGGCGCAGATCTTCCACGACACGCCGTTTCAGATCCATTGCCTCATCGAGCACGGTGCCCAACTGCGCGAGACGGCCGTTGTAGTTCGGCTCGGCGAGCCGCGACTGAAGCCAGGAAAGATCCATCTTGGCGGCGGTGAGCAGGCCTCCCAGCTCATCGTGCAGATTGCGCGCGAGCTCCGACTTTTCCTTTTCCGCGAACACCTGCAAGTGCGTGGACAGCTCCGAGAGCTCGCGGGTGCGCAGCTCTACGAGTTTTTCCAGATCCAGGGCCTGCTGGTCCGCCGCGAGCCGCACGCTTTCCTGGCGGATGACTTCTGCCGCGTACAGACGCGCAACCACGAGCAACAGAACGACCGCGATGACGCTTATGACGATGAGTTGCGTAGACCCATCGCCCATCGCTGCAATGAGGAATATGCCCACGAGCATAGCAAGCAACGTGACCCACGCGGCGGACGGCAATCGCTTCAGCGCTGCCCACCCCGCGGCAGGCTCGCGCCGAGCCTCTACTTTTACACTGGCCATGTCACCACTTTACCGCGCTCGCCTGCGCCTGAGTTCTTGTGTTCGCACAAACCAGTAGTCCGGCGGCGCCCTGTTTCACGACCGCAACTTCGGCCCCTTGGTCAAGCAGCGCCCGTCCGGCCGCTTCGGCCGACGCCATGCCTGTAAGACGCTCTGCCTCTCCCCGGTTCGCGACTACGGCAAGT
>JBDTUL010000487.1:0-4946 GCA_040007735.1 Gammaproteobacteria bacterium
ATTCGAAGCCTGGGGATATGGCGGCGGTGGGCTCTGTGCTCGTGACCTTCAGGGTGGAAGGGGCGCGCTCGCGCGAGATGGCGGGCGAGGTGGGCCGGCCACCGAAGACGCCTGCGTTGGCTGATGGCCCCGCAGCGCCTGCTGCTCTTTTCCGAGCGGATGCTCGGGAAACTGGTCGGGCTGATGCCGCAACCGGGACCTCACTGCCTTCCGCAAACTCTGTCATCGCAGAGCGGCCCATCGCATCGCCCGCCGTTCGTCGCCGGGCTCGCGAGGCGGGTGTTTCGCTCAAGGGTGTTCCGGGATCGGGTCCCAACGGAAGAATTCTTCAGGCGGATCTGGAAGCGGCAACGAGCTCGCTTGCATCGGCATCAGCAGGGAGCTCGCGCAAGTCGAGCGCTGAGGAGACCTCCACGCGCGTGGCCAAGCAAGTGCCCGACGCAATCACCGAGATTCGCCTCGTCGGCCTGAGGCGCAAAATCGCCGAGCGAATGGCGCAGTCGAAACGCACCATTCCGCATTTCAGCTATGTAGAAGAGTTGGATGTCACCGAGCTCGAAGCGTTACGGCTTCATCTGAACGGCAGCGCCAGCGAGGGGCAGCCGAAACTGAGTCCCCTCGCGTTCATCATGCGCGCGGTCGTGCGCGCTTTGCCGAAATTCCCTCATATCAATGCCACATTCGATGGAGAGGCCGGCATTCTTCGGCAGAGCGCAGCCGTGCACATCGGTGTAGCCACGCAGACACCGGGCGGCCTCATGGTGCCGGTGGTGCGCCACGTCGAGCGACTGAATCTTTGGGAGTGCGCCCGCGAAGTTACGCGTGTGGCGAGCCTCGCTCGCAGCGGCAAGGCGGCACGCGAAGAACTTTCCGGGTCGACGCTGACATTGACCAGCCTGGGCTCACTCGGGGGAATCGCCGCTACACCGGTGATCAACTATCCTGAGGTGGCGATCATCGGGCCCAACCGCATCGTGGAACGGCCTTGTGTCCGCGACGGCGTAATCGTCGTGCGAAAGATGATGAACCTGTCCTCATCGTTCGATCACCGTGTGGTAGACGGCTACGACGCGGCCGCCTTCATCCAGACAATCAGGGCCATGCTGGAGCATCCGGCGTCTATCTTCATAGAGTCGGCCTGATCTTCAGGGGTGCGTCGCATGAGGTGCCCAACGCGCTATTTCTTCCTCCGAGCTTCGCGCATGTTGTCGACCAGGTTCGGATAGGGTCTGCGCGCCTGAGCGCGCGGGGTTCTGGTCCCAAGCGCAGAAGTCTGCCGGTGATCGCATGCATTGCAATCGCAATTGTTTGCGCGCCCGTCCGCGCGTGCTCCCGGGCCGCTCACTACAGTGCGTGGACGTCCCCACGGGAGCTGGCACACATGACGAGCGATCGTATCCTCACCACGCACGTGGTCAATCTTCAGGAGTACGCCGACGCCTTTGGCGGCAAGCAAACTGACGACGCGGTGTTGCGAAACAGGTTTGTGGAGGTCGTGCTCTCGAGCCGCATCGCTTACATGTTTCGCAGGAATTGCTGGCTCTCGAGTTCCGCCGCGGAGGCACCTGAAGTATCAGGCGCCCCCCGGCTGTAGTTTTCCGCCCGTATTTTTTTCAATGCCGCAAGGATGCGGGAACGGTGGCGCCGTTCTGAGAGAGCCTCTTCATCAGGTGCTTGTGCAGCCAGATGCTCATCTTCACCGGGTCGGAGGGGTCGCCCTGATAGCCCAGCTCGAGGGCGAGTTCCCTCCGGTTATGGTAGCTGGGGTCCACTCCCAGGAGCCTCATGAGGTCTGCGATGGAGCTGCGCCAGTGAATATTGGGCGCGGTCTGGGCCGAGAGCCGATCCAGCACAGCAGCCACGTCGACGCCACATATCGTCGCCTCTGTGTCCGGTGCAGCCGCCGTCGTAGTAGCGCCTACGATCGCGCTCAGGATGCTCTCGAATAAACCCACACTTCGATTCTGGGGGCAGGCACCCGGATATCTCACCCCGGGGTGGGTTTAATTCGACCCGCGAGTGGGGGCGGGCGCAGCTTGTCCACCATTCGGAACAGTTCGGCGACAGAGGTGGCTTTGATCTTTCGCATCGCGTTGCTGCGATGGACTTTCACCGTGGTTTCGGTGATGCCGAGGTCGGGATGGGCGGCACCGAGCCCGATCGTGGAGAACAATAATCAGAAGACTTATGCGTTATCCATGATGTATCGGTTCTAGCTTGGGAGGATTTCGATGGCCACCGATGTCTCGCTGCCCTCGGTCGTCCTGTTCGTCGAAGGAACGGGCAAGGTCGAGGTGTTCCAGAAAATCGTGTCGGGCCTGCAACGTGCGGGAAGGAGGGTGCATGTGTTCGTTGGAAGCGCGGATGCCCTTTATCGGTTCCTTCCAGCCGGACGACACGCAAAACCTGAAGGCATTTCATCGGAACACAGATAGAAGCCTGTACAGGAGGCCGACGCTCAAATAAGGCAGCAGGACACGTTGGGGCGTGCGCACCTGAAGTGCGCATCGGGTGTCGCGCTTGGGATACGCCACGTCCATCCGGGTGCATTTCCTGATCAATGCCATGCCGTCCGTTGCCAGACTCGCGCGCGCTCTGCGGGTTGCGCATACTGCCGGCTGTTCCGGACCCAAGAGCGCGCGCCATGTCGGCAGCCATCGATTACTTGAACGGTTTGATCTGGAGTCAGGCACTGATCTATCTGTGCCTCGGTACTGGCCTGTATTTCTCCATCCGCACGAGGTTCATGCAGGTCCGGGGCGCCGGGGAAATGATTCGCCTCATGGTCCGTGGGGAGAAGTCACAGGCCGGCGTGTCCTCGTTCCAGGCGCTCGCCATGTCGCTGGCCGGACGCGTGGGCACCGGCAACATCGCGGGCGTCGCGACGGCGATTACCTTCGGCGGCCCTGGCGCCGTGTTCTGGATGTGGATGGTCGCCTTCCTGGGTGCCTCGACCGCTTACGTGGAATCGACGCTGGCGCAGATCTACAAGGTGAAGGACGATCAGGGACGCTATCGCGGTGGGCCTGCGTATTACATTGAAAGGGCGATGGGGCAGAAGTGGTACGCAGTGATCTTTGCCGTCGCAACCGTGATCGCGACGGGCCTGCTGCTTCCAGGCGTTCAGGCTAACAGCATCGCAGTGGCGTTCGAGAATGCCTGGGGAGTGCCCACGATGGTCACTGCCGCGCTCATCGTCGTTGCGCTGGGCTTCATCATCTTTGGCGGCGTAACGCGTATCGCGCGTTTTGCGGAGATCGTCGTGCCGTTCATGGCCATCGCCTATGTGCTGATGGCGCTCGTGATCGTGGCCGTCAACGTCCAGCAGATTCCGGTCGTGTTCTCGCTCATTTTCCGTAGTGCATTCGGGCTCGAAGCAAGCTTCGGAGCGGTGCTGGGGCTGGCGGTGCAGTGGGGGGTGAAGCGCGGCGTTTATTCGAATGAGGCGGGGCAAGGAACCGGGCCTCACGCGGCCGCGGCCGCGGAGGTGAGCCATCCCGCCAAGCAAGGGTATGTGCAGGCCTTCTCCATCTACATCGACACTTTGCTCGTGTGTTCGGCGACGGCGTTCATGATCCTGTCTACAGGCGCATACAACGTCGTGCATCCCGTCGATGGCTCGATGATCGTCAACAACCTGCCGGGCGTTGCGACCGGTCCTGCATATACGCAGGCCGCGGTGGCGACGCTGGTCCCCGCCATCGGCCCGAGCTTCGTGGCGCTGGCGTTGATGTTCTTCGCGTTCACGACCATCGTCGCGTACTACTACATGGCGGAGACGAACGTTCAGTACATCTGTCGGAACGTGCAGCGGCCGTTCGTGCTCCTGGCTCTGAAGCTGGTCCTGATGGGGGCAGTCGCGTACGGCTCGATTCGTAGCGCGACACTTGCCTGGGCGTTGGGCGACACAGGCGTTGGGCTCATGGCGTGGCTCAATATCATCGCCATCCTGATCCTGCAGAAGCCGGCACTCGCGGCGCTCAGGGACTACGAGGCACAGAAGCGTGCCGGCCGGAATCCGGCGTTCGATCCCGCGGCGTTAGGAATCAAAAACGCGCAGCTCTGGGATGAGATTCGGCGGGCCGGACCTCCCGCTGAAGCGCCGGATGTGCGAACGGCACAGTCAGCCTCCTGACAGCCACGGCATCAGCCTGATGCGCGGTTGCCATCCATCGGTCGCACCAGTGGTTTGCGCCCCCCGCCAGTGCCAAGCCGGAGCAACTCTGTTAGCGTCTGAGGTACAACGACTGTCGCGATGGACCGGCGCCGAGAATTGATGTCATCCATCCCCGGCATCGAGATCGCCGATTCATCGGTTCGCGCCACACGCGTCGATCTGGCGGAGCTCATTGATCGTCGGCCCATGACCGCCATCCAGATTTGGGTCGCCGTGCTCTGTGCCGCCGCGCTCTTCGTGGATGGCTATGACATTCAGGTCATGGCACTCGCGGTGCCTTCGCTTGCGCAGGCGTGGTCACTGGCGCCATCGAGCTTCGGTTTCGCGCTGTCGGCGGTCGTCATCGGCATCACGGCCGGGTCCGGTATTCTGGGCCCGCTGGGCGACCGGTACGGACGGCGCATGATGCTCATCCTGATGATGACGCTCGTCGGCCTGCTGACTTGCGGGACGGCGCTTGCGACATCGCCCACGCAATTCGTCGCGTGGCGGCTGGCGACCGGGCTTGCGTTGGGAGCCAGTATTCCGAGCTGCGCGGCGCTCACGTCGGAGTATGCGCCGGTGGCGAGCCGGTCCTTCGTGATGGGATTGATGAACGTGGCAAGCCCCCTGGGGGCATTCAGTGCGGGTTTTCTCGCGCCCGTAGTGCTCGAGACGTTCGGCTGGCGCGCCACGTTTGTCATCGGTGGCGTCGCGCCGCTGATCATCGCGGCGCTCGCTACACTCGTGCCCGAGTCGCTGAAGTTCCTGCTCGTGCGGCGTCCGGGGG
>JBDTUL010000488.1:0-4945 GCA_040007735.1 Gammaproteobacteria bacterium
TCGCGGCGTACGCGTGCGCCCGTTCAAACCTCAGAACATGTCGAACAACGCGGCGGTCACCGCCGAGGGCGGCGAAATCGGCCGCGCGCAGGCGCTGCAAGCCATCGCCTGCCGCACGAAGCCCACGGTCGACATGAATCCCGTGCTGATCAAACCTCAGTCCGACATCGGAGCACAGCTCGTAGTGCACGGCCGCGTGGCCGGCACGCTGGGCCCGCAGTTCTATTCACAACTGAAGCAGCCCCTGCTGAACGCCGTGCTCGACTCCTACGCGCGCCTTTCGCAACACGCAGATCTGATCATCGTGGAAGGCGCCGGCAGCCCGGCGGAAATCAACCTGCGTCCCGGCGATATCGCCAACATGGGCTTCGCGCGTGCCGCGAACGTGCCGGTGATTCTCGTCGGCGATATCGACCGCGGCGGCGTCATCGCATCGGTGGTCGGCACCAAGGCCGTGCTGGAGCCGGAAGACAACGCAATGATCCGCGGCTTCCTCATCAACAAATTCCGCGGCGACGTGCGCCTGTTCGAGCCGGGCTACGCCGAGATCGAACGCCGCACCGGCTGGCCCGGGCTCGGCGTCATCCCGTGGATTGCAGCGGCTCGCCGCCTGCCAGCGGAAGACGCGGTGGCGCTCGACAATCCCGAAGCGAACGCCGGGGCGCGAGTCATCGCCGTTCCAATGTTCTCCCGGATAGCAAACTTCGACGACTTCGATCCGCTGCGCCACGAGCCCGGCGTGCAGCTGCTGATGGTGCCGCCAGGCACGCCGTTGCCCGCGAACGCCGCGCTGATCATTCTTCCCGGTACCAAAGCCACGATTGCCGATCTCGCATTCCTGCGCGCGCAGGGCTGGGACATCGATCTCGCCGCGCACATCCGCCGCGGCGGGCGGGTGCTCGGAATCTGCGGGGGCTATCAGATGCTCGGGCGAAGCGTGGAAGATCCGGACGGCATCGAAGGCCCGGCCGAAACCACTGCAGGCCTTGGTCACTTGCCTGTCGTCACACGCCTGACGGGCGACAAGCGGGTCACCGCCACGCGCGGCGTCGAGTTCGGTAGCGGCGCGCCGTTCGAGGGCTACGAGATCCATGCCGGCCGCACCATCGTCGACTCGGGCACGCCGCCACTGCTGCAGTTTGCCGACGGCACACTCGATGGCGCCCTCGGCAAACACGGGCAAATTGCGGGTTGCTACGTGCACGGGCTGTTCAATCGCGCCGAGCAGCGCGCCGCGTGGCTTGCGCGTCTGGGCGTCGCATCGGACGGCGTCAACCAATCTTCGCGCGTCGACGCCGCGCTCGATGAGCTGGCGCGCGAGCTGGAGCGCGTCGTGGATCTGAAACGATTTCTCGACATTGCAGGGATGCCATCATGATCGATAGTGACCGCGCCTGGGCGCATCTGGACTCGCTCGCGAAACCGCAACGAAGCCTCGGCCGCCTCGAGGTGCTCGCGGTACGCCTTGCTTCCATCCAGAACACACTGAAACCCGTGGTTCGCCCGCGTCGGCTCGTGCTCTTCGCCGCGGATCACGGCGTGGTGGCGAGCGGCGTTTCAGCGTGGCCGTCCGAAGTGACTGGCCTCATGGTCCACACAATATTGAGTGGCCGCGCGACGAGCAGCGCGCTCGCCGCTACTCACGACTGCGAGGTGCGCCTCGTCGATGTGGGTGTCGCGTCCGCACTCCCACAGTCGCCGCCCCCTTTCTATCGTTCGGCTCGCATCGCGCCCGGCACGGCGAACCTCGCGCTCGAACCTGCACTGACGATTCCGCAATTCGAGGCAGCGTGGCAAGTAGGCGCGGAGGAAGCCCAGCGGGCCGTCAACGAAGGCAACGTCGTTTTGATCGCTGGTGAGATGGGCATTGGAAACACGACACCCGCCGCGTGCCTCGCTGCATTGCTTGCTGCCGTTCCGGTGACCCTTGCAGTGGGACGGGGCGCAGGCGCCGATGACCTCACGCTCCAATCGAAACACGCCGTCGTTCAGGAGGCTGTTACGCGCGCCTACCCGCTGCTCGAAACCGATGCACGCTCTGCGATCGCCGCGGTTGCGGGGTTCGAGATCGCCGCGATGGCCGGGTTCTTTGCCAACGGTGCACGTCTCGGTGCGACGCTGCTCCTGGATGGCTACGTTGCGACGGCCGCTGCGTTGATCGCTGAGCGCCTGCAGCCGGCGTCTGTAAATTTCATGATCGCCGCGCATCTTTCCGCAGAACCCGGGCACGGCGCCACTCTTGCCCGGCTTGGGCTTGCGCCTTTGCTCGATTGGAACATGCGACTCGGCGAAGGCACCGGGGCGCTGCTCGCTCTACCCATGCTCGATAGCGCAGTGGCGTTAATGCGCGACGTTGCGGCGCTGTCCGATCTCGGAGTGGCGCGTGAAGACTGAGTGCCCCGGATGGGCGACGCCGCTACTCGCTGTTCAACTTCTCACTCGCGTGCCGGTACCGGGTCTTGGCACGCTTTCTGAGGAAGCGGTGCGCACAGGGCTGGGACGCGCCGTGGGCTGGTTCCCTCTGGTGGGTGCGCTGGTTGGTGCGGTAACCGCCGCCACAGTGCTGCTCACCGAACTATTCTGGCCGCGTGTCGCGGCCGTGATCCTGGCCCTTATCGTGGAAGCCCGTCTGACTGGCGCGTTTCACGAGGACGCTGTCGCGGATTTCTGCGATGGCGCAGGGGGAGGACGCAACCCTGAGCACACGCGACACATCATGAAAGACAGCCGCATCGGCAGCTATGGTGCGTTGGGTTTGTCGCTGGCTGTGGCGCTACGTGCGGCGTTGATGGTTCTTCTTCCTGTCGCGACCGTTGCGCTCGCGATCATTGCCGCCGCCACGTTCGGTCGATTGCTTGCAGCTGTCGCCATGGCAACGACACCTCCGGCGCCGAGTGCCGAGGGGCTCGGAAAGGATATTGGTGCGCGTGTGAGTGGTGGTGACGTGGTTCTGGCGTGTGTCACTGCCGTGCCGGGTTTGCTTTTCTTCGCGCTGAGCACACCCTTTGCATTGCCGCTTGCCGTGATCGGCGGCGCGGTATTCCTGGTTTGGTTCAGGCGGCTCGTCGTGCGACTCGTGGGTGGAAGTACAGGGGATTGTCTTGGCTTCGCCGCGTACGCAGGTCAGCTGATTCTGTTGTTGGCGGCGGTTGCGTCGTGACAGGGCGAGTTCTTCTCGTGCGTCATACGGAGGTGGCGCAGAAGTGGGTTCATCGATGCTATGGGCGCAGCGATGTGGGGTTGGCTCGTGCGGGGCGGAAACAGGCCTACGAGCTTGCGGCCACACTCGCACGAGAGCCCGTTACCGCTGTTGTTCACTCAGGGCTCAAAAGAGCGGCATTCCCGGCGCGGCGGCTTGCGGAGTTAGCACGCCTCGAGCCGACAGTTGATCCGCGTTGGCAGGAGCGTGACTTCGGTACGTGGGAAGGGCGCACCTGGAACGCTATCTGGCTCGAAACGCGCAACGAAATGGACAGGATGCTGACTGACCCGGATCACTATCGGCCGGGTGGCGGTGAGAGGACTGCGGCGCTCGCCGAGCGCAGTGTGGCTGGCTGGAATGCGTTGCCGCTTGAAGGATGCGTTGTGGTGATTACGCATGGGGGGCCGATTGCGGCAGTTCGAGGGATGTTGGTTGGGGCGGCTATGAGTGAGATGGCGAGTTTCACTATCCCTAAGGGGACATTTGTGGAGCTGCCGCGCTAGGAGGCCCTCAATCGCCGCCCGGCGTTCGAGGGCTTCCGGGCTCACGCTCGCAATCTTTCAGCCCCCAACTGCCCCGGCTGCAAACCGAGCGCACTCAAATCCGCTGGCCACTCCTGCCGAGTAATCACTGCCGCCGCGGCACGCGCCGCAGCGGCGCAGGTCAGCACCCCATAACCCCCCTGACCGGCCACCCAAAAAAACCCATCCGCCTGCGGCTCAAACCCAACCACGAGCGAGCGATCCGGAGCAAAGGTTCGCAACCCCGCCCATTGCCGAATCAACCGTGGCACGTCGAAGTCGGCGGCACGCTGCACCCGATCGACGGCCACGGCTACATCCAGATCTTCCGGCATGGCATCGCACGCGGGAGAGGGCGTCTCATCGGCCGGGCACACCAGGATGTGTCCGCCTTCCGGCTTGAAATAGAACTCCTCATCGATGTCCATCGTCGCGGGCCAGTGATTGATATCCGAGTGCGGTGCCGAGGGAACGGTGGCGGCGGTTCGGCGCATGGGCACCAACCCCAGGGGCGCAACCGAGGCAAGCTGCGCGAACTCATCGGCCCACGCACCCGCCGCGTTGACGAGCACGGGCGCCGTGTAATCGCCCCTATCCGTGGACAGGTGCCAGAGGCCGCCCCGATAGTTGGCCGCAAGCACCGTGATGCCCTGCTCGACTTTGCCGCCGCGGGCCTTGAGTCCCCGCACGTAGCCACGCAACAGAAGCTCGACGTCGATGTCGTATGCGCCTGCTTCGTACAGCCCGGCGCGAACATATTCGGGCCGCAGTGCAGGCACGCGCGCGAGCGCGTCCTTCGCATCGACGAGCTCCATTGGCGTGCCGGTGTCGTTCAGTTCCTGATGCATGGCGTTCAGTGCGGGAAGCTGATCTTCGCGCGCGATGAAGAGACAGCCGCGAGGTTGCAGCAGCGGGAAATCCGCGAAGCCCTCCGGGGGTGTACGGAAAAAAGTGCCGCTCGCAATCGCCAGCCCCCGCACGACGGCGTTTCCGTAGCTCTCGGTGAAGAGCGCGGCGGAGCGGCCCGTGGAGTGATACGCCAGGTGCGATTCGCGCTCGAGCACGCAAACGCGGCCAAACGGGGCGAGCTCATACGCGGTGGAGAGGCCGGCGATGCCGCCGCCAATGACCAAGTAGTCTGTTTCAGTGGGAGTCATGGGGTAACTATAGCGGGCCAGCCGCCCGGCGTTTGAGGGCTCTTCATTCCGGATGCGGATTCCGG
>JBDTUL010000489.1:0-4944 GCA_040007735.1 Gammaproteobacteria bacterium
CGCACCGGGGTGTCGGTTATGCCGTTTTTTCGCAAGACGGAGATCAGTGATGTTGAGCTCGATGCGCTTGGCGCGTATCTCGCTCGCAAACGTTGAGGCGCGCGATATTCGCTCTTAGCCGCCCGGCGATTGAGCGCTTCTTGGTTTATTGGCAGCAGAGACAAAAGTCTATGCGCTGAGCTAGCCCGTGGCCGTGCGTGTTGAAACGCCGGCCCCGTGCCGCCTGTTAGTTCAGCGCCTCGCTCGTATCGGTAGGCGTAGCGATATGCGGAGGAGTTCGCTTCGTACGCAGGCTGTAGCGATCGAGCGGTGCCGGCTCCATGCGCAACGGCGCTTGCTCCGGCACAGGCAGGAACACATCGGCGGGGTCGTGCGGGTCCATCAGGTTCACGGCCTCGATGGCGAGCAGCTCTTTCGGCGTGTTCGTCTCTTCGGGAATCAGGAAGTACCCCCGCTCGCGGGCCCGCTGCCCGATGTCTGAACGGCTGGTGTACACGGTCAGCGGCACGCTTGCGAGCAACCCGGCCAGAACCGGCGCCATCCACCAGATAAAGGCAGGCGCAAACGTGAGGATGATGGCACCCCACACGAGGCCAATGGCGATGTGCCATTTCATTCGCGCGAAGGCTTCGCGAAACCCGATGCCGCGATCATCGCGGGCCTGCGCGTCCCACTTGACCACCACACCCAGCAGCGTCTGTACGACGAAGGTGGAATGGAAAATCATCATGGCGGGCGCGAGCAGCATGCTGAACAGCTGTTCGGCGAACAGGCTCTTGAGAATATTCCGCGTGCCCCCGAATGCCTTGCGCTGGGCGCGCTGGCTGAGCGCGAGGATGGCGCCCAGCACTTTCGGCAGCAGCAACACTGCCAAAGTAATCGTCAGCAGCAAGGCGATCTCGCCCGTGCGGTATTCCGGCCAGGCGGGAAAGAGCGAATAGGTTCCGGCCTCGAAGTACTGGTAGCCGCGAATGGCTTCCTGGCAAGTAACGAAAGAACTGAGAATGAGCACCGCCAGCCACAACGGCGAAGTGCCATAAGCGAGCACGCCCGTCACCATGTGGATGCGGCTGATCCAGTGCAGACCCTTGAACGGCATGACACCCAGATGCTGCAGGTTGCCCTGCGCCCAGCGACGGTCGCGGACGGCGAAGTCGAGAAGGTTCGAAGGCACCTGCTCCCAGCTGCCGCCGAGGTCCGGCACCATCCACACTTCGTAGCCTGCCCGGCGCATCAGCGCGGCCTCCACGAAGTCGTGACTCAGAATCTCGCCGCCAAACGGCGCGGCGCCGGGCAGATGCGGCAAGGCGCAGTGAGCCGCAAACGGCTGGATGCGCATGATGGCGTTGTGGCCCCAGTAGTTGCTCTCACTGAGCTGCCACCAGGCAAGTCCGCTCGACAGCATTCCCGAATTCAACCGCGCAGCGAACTGCTGCAAGCGGGCGAACAACGTCGCGCGCCCCGCCGGGCTCGGCAGCGTTTGAATGAGACCTACCTTGGGATTGGTCTCCAGCAGTGCCGCGAGAGTCACGAGCGTCTTGCCGCTCATGACACTGTCCGCATCGAGCACCACCATGTTTTCGTAGCCACCGCCCCAGGTACGCACGAAGTCCGCCACGTTGCCGGCCTTGCGGCTGATGTTCTGGGCGCGGCGCCGATAGAAGATGCGGCCGCGCGCGTCGTGGCGCCTCACGAGCGCTTTCCACGCCTGCTCTTCAGCTGCGGCGATGTCGGCTTTGCGGGTGTCCGACAGAATGAAAAAATCGAATGAGCCCTGCTGCGGCTCCGCCTTCAGCGAGCTCCAGATGGAATCGATGCAGGCGGCGATGCTGGCAACGTCCTCGTTATAGGTGCACATGATGAGCGCGGTGCGCGTGCCCAGCGTGTAGCTTGCGACGTCGTCCGGGTGCATGACGGCCGGGTCACGGCCCTTGAGGCGAATGATGAACCCCGCCAGCGCCGTCCAGAACGCCCCCGCGATCCACGTGAACAGGATGAAGAACAGCGGCAGCGCGATGCGCTCGGCGACAGTGAGTCCGTTGGCGTTGAGGATGTCGAGCATCAGCAGGCTGGCGAGGATGGCGCTGAGGAACGTCATGCCGAAGAACAGCGAGCGTCGGCGCCAGGCCATGTGCTGCAATTTCTTGTTCGTCGCCGTCATGACTGCGGACTCCACAGATAACTCCACGTTTCCGACAACGCCTCTCCATACAGGGTGAGATAGCAACGCATATCCACCGCCCCATTTCCCTTCGGCGACAGCTTGAACGCCACCCGCCAGGTGCCCGTGCCGGGCAGCTGCTCGACCGTGACCGCGTCCACGTCGCCACCATTGGCCGCGACCTCGGCCCTGACCGGCTGCGCGGGGCTCAACCCATCCAGGTCGCCTCCTGTGAAGTCGACGAGCACCCGCCGGGTGCCGTCGCGATCGTCGTAGCCGCCGAGCGCGGCGCTACCTACCCGGGTAGCAATCACCTTGCCGCCGGGGGGCCATTTACTGGTATTCGCGAACGAAGAGAGCAAATAAGAATACGACAGCGGTTTGTGGGCCTCGACGCGCCCCGCCGGCACCCAGTACGCCACGATGTTGTCGTGGATTTCCTCTTTGGTCGGCAATTCCACCAGCTCGACGCTGCCCTTGCCCCACTTGCCCAGCGGCTCGATCCAGTAGCTGGGGCGGCGCTCGAAATGCGATTCGTTGTCCTGAAAGCTCTGGAAGTTGCGATCCCGCTGGATGACGCCGAAGCCGTGCGGGCTGTCGTCCATGAACCGGGCGATCTGCAAGTCGTGCGGGTTGGTAAGGGGGCGCCACAGCCACTCGCCGGCGCCGTTCTGGATCATCAGGCCATCACTGTCGTGCACTTCCGGGCGGAAGTCGTCGAATTTCTTCGCCGAATTCTCCCCGTACAGGAACATGGACGTGAGCGGGGCCACGCCGAGCTTTTCGATGACGCGGCGGGGATAAAGCTTGCTCGTGACCTCGACCTGAGTGACGGTGCCGGGCCGCACATCGAACCGGTAGGCGCCGGTGATGCTCTTGCTGTCGAGCACTGCGTAGATGACGAGGTTGTGGTCGCTCGGCTTCGGACGCACCAGCCAGAAATCCGTGAAGGAGGGAAAGTCTTCACCCTTCTCAGTGCCAGTGTCGACAGCGATGCCGCGTGCGGAGATGCCGTAACCCTGGTTGCGGCCAAGCAGGCGGAAGTACGAGGCGCCCTGGAAAACGATCAGCTCGTCCTTGTAGGCGGGCGTGTGCAGCGGGAAGTGAACGCGCAGCCCCGCGAAACCCGTCTCTGGCGGCAGCTGGCCCGGCTTGATGAGCTTGCCGAAGTCGAACATCGACGTGCTGTAGAGAATCTGGCGGACGCCCGCGTCACTCACTTCTGAAACGTTTACGCGCCGGCTGTAGTTGAAGCCACGGTGAAACAACTGCACTTCGAACATGGACTGCCCGCGCCAGATGGCGTCGGCGGGGCGATAACGAATGTCGCGGTACTGGTCGTAACCGAGATTCGCAATGCTGTCAGGGAGCTTTGGGGAATCTTCCTTGTACGGCTTGGCGGCACGATCTCGCGCCACTTTGTCCACGTTCGCGAAACCGAACTGCACCGGAATCGGTGCGGGCTGGACATCCGCGGGCCCGCCGGTTGCATCGGTGAGCAGTGCGGCTGCAATGATGGCGAGTGCCTGAAGGTATCGCATTAATTGCACTCAGCTCTCCACCGGTGGGCGGCCGGCAGTGTGTCACGGCCCATGCGACAAATAATCTGAAGCGCGTGTCGGACAACGCCGCGTCGACGCCTCTTCGCGCACCAAAACACATCAGAACGGATCGCCCTGTGCACGGGGTGCACGACCTTGGGACGCATAGGCCTTCCGCTGCTCAACGCGAGAGATTCCGTAACCTGTGTTGCAACCGACATGCCATGCCAGGAAAGGCACATGGAGGCGGCACGCTGCCGCGACAAGCCGAACCACGCCAACCCGCAACCTGCTCTCGTCGCGTCGGCGGCGAGCATTTCGTTGGCGGGGAGCGTGCCTGCGCGGCGGCCGCCATTATGCAGTTGACGGGGCCCCTCCAGACACTGCCGCAGTATAGCGACCGAGGTGCAAAAGCGCAGTGTGGCGTGGACCTGGGCCTCTCGATTGCCGGCAGGCCAGGGTCCATTTCGAGTCTCTGGGGCAGCGGCCAAGGCCGGCGCTTGCGAAGCTCGACTTATGCCCGTGCCATGAGCCGGCGCCGTCGAGGCGATTAACTTTTCTTAATTCCTGGTGGACGACGGCCTGGCGCCCGTTTACCCCCGGCGCTGCGGACCCCGGCCTTCACAATTCTTATGGACGGCAGGTCACCCCGGCGTGCGCGACTGGGCCCGGGCGCTGCTACCGTAGCCGCCATGCTGGAACGCCGAACCCGTGTGCTCGTCGTCGATGACGACCTGGAGATGTGCGAGATGCTTCGGGAGTATCTCTCCAGGGAGCAGTTCGACGTCGAGCTCGCGCATGACGGCGAGGCCGCGTTACGGCTCATTGGGGAGCAACCGCCGGATATCGTGCTGCTCGATGTCGCCATGCCCCTCCTGGGTGGGTTCGGCGTGTTGCGTCAGCTTCGCGGGGAATCGAGCCTGCCGGTGCTCATGCTGACCGCACGAGACGAGCACGGAGATCGCATTCATGGTCTGGAGCTTGGTGCGGACGACTACCTGACGAAGCCGTTCAACGCGCGCGAGCTGGTGGCGCGGATTCACGCCATCCTGAGGCGTACCCAGGGCAGCACGGGTCAGCCTGAAGGGCCGGACGTGGTCCAGGCAGGGTTGCTGACACTCGAGACTGGAATGGATCGACGACGACGTGGTGCCGCTCACCGACGCGGAGTTTCGCATTCTGGAGCTGCTGGCCCGGAGCGCCGGGAGGGTCGTCAGTCGCAGTGAAATCACGCGGCGCGCG
>JBDTUL010000490.1:0-4941 GCA_040007735.1 Gammaproteobacteria bacterium
GACCATCTAGTCATTTCAAACCAGAGAGCTCACTCCCAGCCGCCCGGCGATTGAGGGCTCTTGATGTTGCCTCCCGAATCAAGAGGCCTTCGATCGATCGGTCGGCAAGCAATCTCTTTTATTGTCGCGATCGCGCAGATTCGCAAATCCTCGTGCACCCGTGTCGACCTGAGCTTCGTCAAACTCATGCTCGTACTTTCGTGACTCCAATCTTCTCGACCAAGACTTCGATTGCGGAAACAATTCGCGCGTTGGTCACTAATTAAATACACCAGCAGTCACCGTACCCTGGCGGCACTGCAACTGCTACGGGAGATTTCATGGACGACATGACAGATCGTTTCCCCAACGCCCCCTTCGACGCCTAGCGCGCGGCTCGCGACCCCGAGTATCGAAAGCAACTGGACGACGAAGGGCGCAAGTGCGTCGGCAGCCGTGGGGCAAACCAGCGGATCGGGAGCACGACATCAGCGTGGCGATGGCGAAGATTGAAGCGTTTCCCAGAAGATGCCCCGTCGCGATCCGCAGGAGATGGCGAGGCGTCGAGTTGCGGCGCTTCGGCGCAGCACAGTTCGTTATCGTGTATGCGTATTTCCAGCCAAGTGCGCGGCCCCCCGAAGGGCTGGTCAGTATTCGCGCCGTACGCCATCGCCGTGAGCGAAACGTCTTCTCGGGAGTCAGGGAGCCTGATGCTCCACCCCTTCCAGAGTGGTTGTCGGTTACCTGAGGGCTATTCGCCCGATGACCGTCGACAGCGTTTCGCCGTCGAGTGAGAGGTATAGGTGCTGTTCCGAAACGGTCAGCGCGAACTTCATGCGTCGCGAAAGCTTTGTGACGAGGCCTGCCAGCCATTCGCGGTCGACGGCGTAGAGTTCGAGCGCTTCGATGCGATGGATCTTTTCGCCGGTGAGGCGAGCGGCGAGCTGTTCCGGGTCCTTGTGGGTGTACACGGCGACGCGGGGGGCGGCTTTGCTCGCGCGGTGCAGGCGAGCGGCTTCCGGAGCGCCCACGTCAATCCACACCTGCAGTGAGCCCGTGAGGTCACGAATGGAAATCGTGGGCTCATCGGGATCGGAGAGGCCCTTCGAGAACGCGATGCCTTCGGTGTATTCGAGGCAATATGCCAGCACGCGCGTCAGCAGGTATTCCGCCGTCTCCGACGGGTGGCGTGCCACGCGCAGCTCCAGCGACTGGTAGACGTCGCGGTCGGAGTTCGCAAGCTCGATGTCGAATACGTGCATGGTGGCGCTGAGCGCCATGAGCTACTTCTCTGTGTGGGTGTGGGGGCACTGTAGCAGCAACCGGGAGCCCTAAATCGCCGGGCGGCTCGGATAGAGGATTCTTTGCGAGAGCCGAGTTCGACACGTGAAAACTCCCTCTTGGCCGCCCGGCGATTGAGGGCTCCGATGTCGGGCCGTTGCGAGGTGATAAAGTCGTCAGGGCATGGCCGCAAAAAAAATCAGCCCAGCCAGCCGCCCGCTGAAGAACTCTACGCTTGCGGCTCTCGCGTCCGAGTTCGAGAAGGCATTGGCCGCGGGGGATGGCGTAGCGGGCGCGCATTGCATCCACGAGCGCTGGATGCGCGGCGAATTCCCAGTGAATATCGAAGCCGCACTAGAGAAGCTCTGGGCCGCTGCGGCGAAAACGATTCCCGACTGGCTGCCCATGACGTACGTGAGCTGGCTGCCGCTCGCGTACGAGGCCGCCGCGCAGTTTCAGCCCAAAGCGCAGCCGAAATCGGGCGGCCGCTCGAATATATATCTCATCCTGCTCGACTACCCGGATCGTCGTGGCGATCCGCACGGTGCGTACGTGGGAATGAGCAAGTACAGCCCGGCTGCTCGCTTCGATCAGCACAAGGCCGGCATTCGGTCGGCTGGTTGTGTTTTGAAGCGCGGTATCGAGGTGCTCACGGGGCCGACATTGCACCTTCAGTACATCAGGCGTGGCGATGCTGTGCGAATTGAGGTTGAGTTTGCGGAGGCGTTGAAGGACGCCGGGTTGAAGGTGGAGGGCGGGCACTGAGGGCCCTGTTTGCTAACTCATGCCTCGGAGGCGGTCCTGATGACTGCGGACGGCAACGGCGCCGAATGCTCGCGAGCGAGGTGGCATCTGTCCAAGAGGCCCTCAATGGCCGGGCGGCTCAGAGAGAGTCAAAGAGAGTCAAAGAGAGTGAAATAGAGTTCTTTCTTTAGTTCGCCCGCAACGTCACGGCCAGCTCGGCCAATGTTTCAATCGGCGCCGAGCACGTGCTCCCTTTGCACACATATGCCACCGCCGCACCGCGCGGGGCTTTATCTGCCAGCCCGGCGGGTAAATCCTGAGCATCGGACGGAATCGCAATCACCAGGCGATGCGGGTCGTAAACCTTCGCGAGTTCCCGGCGCCAGTGCTCTATCTCGCCTGACTCGCCGCGAATGATCACGCTGGTGGGCGCGTTCAGCACCTCTTCCAGCACATTCAACAGGCTAACGTGCCCATGCGGATACTTCTCCACCGCCAGCCACGCCGCTCGCAGCGTGCGCTCGGCAGCTTCGAGATAACGCGGCTCGCCCAGCACGTGCCCCGCACGCAGCAGCACGAACGCCGCGATGCCGTTTCCCGCAGGCGTGGCATCGTCACTGAACACCTTCGTGCGATGGATCAGTGCCTCGTGATCATCTGCCGTGAAATAGAACCCCCCGGCGGCACGATCTGAGAAGTGGGCGAGCACTGCATCCAGCAACGCCCGCGCAAAAGCGAGCTCGTCACTGCGGAACCGCACCTGCTGCAACTCCAGAATCGCATCGGCCAGATACACGTAGTCGTCGAGATACGCATTCAAGTGCGCACGCTCGTCTTTGTAAGTGGCGAGCAGCCGCCCATCGCGCCAGAGCGTCTTGCGAATGAAGTCGAGTGCACGAGTGGCGGATTCCGCGAGATCTTCACGCCCGAGGGCCAGCGCCACAGCCGCCATCCCGCGAATGGCGAGCGCGTTCCACGACGTCAGAATCTTCTCATCACGCCCCGGCCAGACACGCTTGCCGCGAATGGCAAGGAGCTTGGCGCGCGCTGAAATCAGCAGTGCCTCTGCGTTCGGCGGCTCGACGTGCGCCTCGGCCGCCACTTGCTCCAGCGAGCGAAACACATGCAGATGCCACTTGCCTTCGAAGTTGGGTTTGCGATCGAGGCCGAAACGCGGGTCGAACACAGCGAATTCCGCGGCGGTGAGCGCGGCACGAACCTCGTCGCGATCCCAGACGTAGAATTTGCCTTCGTGCCCTTCCGAGTCCGCGTCGAGGCTCGAGTAGTAGCCACCCTCGGGCGACTGCATGTCCCGAATCACCCAGTCCGCGGTCTCAGAGGCGATCTGCGCATAGAACACATCGCCGGTCGCCACAGCCGCCTCGGCGTAAACCGACATCAGCGAGCCGTTGTCGTACAGCATCTTTTCGAAGTGCGGAATCATCCAGTGGCTGTCCACCGAATACCGCGCGAAGCCGCCGCCCAGCTGGTCGAACATGCCGCCATCACCCATCCGGCGCAGTGTCAAAGTGGCCATGTAGAGCGCCTGCAGATCGGGCTCTTCGCTGGTCGAAGTTGCATGCCAATCCCGCAGCAATCGTTCCAACGTTTTCGCATGCGGAAACTTCGGCGCGCTGCCGAACCCGCCGTAGTTGCCATCGAAGGTCTGCGCCAGGTGCACGCGACACGTCTTGATCGGCTCGGCGCTGAAGTGCACTTCACCGGTGGGCACGGGCGGCATCAGGTCATCGAACGCGGCCATGAGCCCTTCGTTCTGCTGACGCAGATCGCCCTGATGCTGCTGGTAGTACTCCCCGACGCGCTTGATCAGGTCGGTGAACGAGGGCATGCCGTGCCGCGCCTCATCCGGAAAATAGGTGCCGCCGAAGAACGGCCGCTGATCGTCGTGCGTCAGAAACATCGTGAGGGGCCAACCGCCGCTGCGCTGCGTGAGCAGCTGCTGCGCGATCTGGTAGATGCGGTCGATGTCGGGGCGCTCTTCGCGATCCACCTTGATGTTGACGAACAGCTCGTTCATCACGCGTGCGGTGGCTTCGTTCTCGAAAGATTCGTGGGCCATGACGTGGCACCAGTGGCAGGCGGAGTAGCCCACCGACAGCAGGATCGGCTTGTTTTCGCGCCGCGCTCGCTCGAGTGCCTCGGGGCCCCAGGGGTACCAGTCCACCGGGTTGTGCGCGTGTTGCTGTAAATAAGGGCTTGTTTCGTGCGCCAGCCGGTTCGGGGCCGCACCTGGCCGTGCCTCTGTCATGGATTCGCGCCGCTTTCGAGTAGAATGCGCGCCACTATAGCGCCTGGGCGATCCCTGATCGGGTTCGCCACCCCCACCGTGATGTCAAACGAAGCCCCAGTTCTCAAGCTCAAGCGCGGCGAAGATCGCCGCATCCGTGCCGGTCATCCGTGGGTCTTCAGCAATGAGATCGACAATGTCGCCACGCCTCTCGCAAAGATCGCGCCGGGCGCGGTGGTGCGTATTTTCTCCGACCGCGACCAGTTCCTGGGGCATGCGTACGTCAACCCGCACGCGCTCATCTGCGCGCGCATCGTGGGGCGAGACGCTGAACAGGGGCTCGACCGCTCGCTCATCGTTCACCGCCTGAATGTCGCGTTGGCGCTGCGCGAAAGGCTGTCGCTGGAGCCCTACTACCGGCTGGTGTTTGGCGAAGCCGACGGGCTTCCCGGGCTCGTGCTGGATCGTTACGGCGACATCGTGGTTGGCCAGATCGCCACGTTCGGCATGGAAGCGCTCAGGAAGGACATCGAAGAAGCGGTGCGCACGGTGCTGTCGCCTAAAGGCCTGTTCTGGAAAAACGACTCCGGCGCACGGGATCTGGAACAGCTCGAGCCCTCCGCGGAGATCGCGTTCGGCGAGGTCCCGGATGAGGTGAATGTGGTCGAAGGCGGGCTGCGGTTCACCGC
>JBDTUL010000491.1:0-4926 GCA_040007735.1 Gammaproteobacteria bacterium
CGCGAACTGTTCGATGGGAATCAGTGGCGCGGCCAGCGCGGCACTTGCCAGGCACGCCATGGCGAGCGCGTTGACCATAAGTAACGCGCCAATCTTCCTTGTCATGAGCAAAACCCCGGCGCCGCGCATTTACTGTTGGATCCACGGAAGCGGCTCGCCGCAATGATACGGCGCCTCCCGGAATACGGCTACGCTTGCGTTTGGGTTTTTAGCCGGCCGACGCGGCGGCCAGCGCCTGCGTCACGTCCTCGACGAGATCGTCGATATCTTCGAGACCGATAGACAGACGCACCGTGCCCTCAGTGACGGCCGACATGCGCAGCTGCTCGGCCGTGAGGTCTCGACCTCGCATCATCTGGGGCGACACCACCAGGGATTCCGTGGACCCGAGGCTCGCGGTCAATGCGAACAGCTTCAGCGCCTCCGCGAACCTATCGCCGGCCGCGAGGCCGCCTTTGAAGTCGCAGGTGACAATAGTCCCGAATTCTTTCATCTGCGCATTCGCCAATGCGTACTGCGGGTGAGTGGCGATGCCCGGGTAATGCACGCGCTCGACCAACGGGCTGGCCTCCAGCAGCTCCGCAATCTTCATGGCGCTGGCGCATTGCTCGCGATAGCGGATGAAATAGGTCTTCAGCCCGCGCTGGATCAGGAACGCGGCATGCGGGTCGAGCGAGCCCCCCATCGCACCGAAGTCGGTGCGCATGGACCGGATGAGTTCCTGCCGCGCAATCACGGCGCCCCCCATGACATCCCCGGCGCCCGAGGCATATTTGGTGAGGCTGTGTACGAACACGTCCACATCGAACTCGCCATGCTGATGGAAGCCCGCGAACGTGTTGTCGAGCACCGTGAGCGCGCCCTTCGCGCGCGCCAACCGCGTGATCGCCGCAATATCCGCGATCTTGGTCACCGGGTTGGTCGGGCTCTCGAAGAACACCAGCTTCGTCGCCGGGTGTGAGGCGAGCGTGCGCTCCACGCTGTCGATGTCTTCGATGGAGAGCATGGTGTTCGTCACACCGAACCGGCCCAGCAGCCGGCGAATGAGATAGCGACTCGGGTTGTAGGTTTCCACGAAGCAGATGACGTGATCACCCTGCTTCGTGAGAGCCAGCAGCGTCTGCGCAATGGCACCCACGCCGGAGGCGGTGACCAGGCAATCTTCGCGCCCCTGCAGCTCCGCGAGGGTCAGCTCGAGCTGGCGCGTGGTGGGGTTCGAAGAGCGGGTATAGAAAAAACCCGGGCGCTCGCCGCGCAGCGCCTTCATCGTCTCATCGAGCGAATCGAACTCGAACTTGACGGTCTGATAGATAGGCGCCACCACCGGATGATTGTCCGGCGCGAGATCTACGCGGGGCGGATGATTCACGCGCGTGGTCTTTTTCATGGCGCGAGAGTAAACCCGTCCGCGTCGAGATGAGCGGGAAACCGCTCGCGGAATGCGTGAAGCGCAGCGCGGTCGAGCTCCACCGTAGTCACTGCAGATTCGCTACCCAGGTCGGCGAGCGGTTCGCCGAAGAAATCGTGCGCAGCGCTATCGCCAATGTAGCCGATCTCGTTGCCGTCCTTGCCGATGCGATTCACGCCCACCACGTAGGAGATGTTTTCGATAGCACGGGCTTTCAGCAGAGTGCGCCACGCATGCCGACGCACGGCGGGCCAGCTCGCAACGTAGAGAATGAGGTCGTACTCGAGCTCCGGCCGGCGGCGCACATACACCGGAAAACGCAGGTCGTAGCACACTTGCAGACAAATCTTGAAACCCCGCCATTCCACGACAACAGGCTCACTGCCCGGGCTGAAGTGGTGATGCTCTTTCGCCATGCGAAACAGGTGGCGCTTGTCGTAGCGTCGCGTTGGCGCGCCAGGCGTCGCCCACAGCATGCGATTGTAGTAGTGATCGCCGTCTTTCGTGATCACGCTGCCGGTGATTGCGCAATTGAGCTCGCGCGCCTTGGCTTCGAGCCACTTCGTGGTAGGGCCATTCACCGGCTCACTGAGTTTCTCGGCGTCCATGCTGAAGCCGGTGGGAAACATTTCGGGCAACACGATGACATCGGTACTGCCCTTCAGCGGCGCCAGCAGCGCATCGAAATGCGCAAGGTTCGCGGTCGGGTTGTGCCACGCCAGCGATTGCTGGACGAGTGTCACGCGCAAGGTCACGAGCGCGCGCTCGCGGTGTTCAGGCGGATCATCCGTCGTCGTCCTCCGAGAGACCATTTGCAAAGAGCTGCAGGCGCGCCACGGCGTCATCCAAAGTCTGATCGCGCTTGGCGAAACACAGGCGCAGCACGGTGAGTGGCGGCGGTTCTTTATAGAACGGCGATAGTGGGATCGTGGCGACGCCTGCCTCGTTGAGCAGCCGGTTCGCGAACGACACATCGTCAACGTTCGAGATGGCGCTGTAATCCACGAGCTGGAAATACGTGCCTTCCGCGGGGGGCGCCTTGAACAACGTGCCTTCCAGCGCCGCGCGAACCCGATCGCGCTTGGCTTGGAAGAACTCCGGCAGGCCGCGCCACGAATCCGGTTTCTCGGCGAGATACATTGCGATGGCGTACTGAATGGGGTGTGCGATGCTGAAGGTGTTGAACTGATGAACCTTGCGCAACTCGCGTGTCAGGTCCGCAGGCGCCACGCTGTAACCCACGCGCAGCCCGGTAGCGTGCATGGTCTTGCCGAACGAGAACACTGCAAAACTCTTTTCGCGTAGCTCCGGGTGGGCCAGAACCGAGGCGTGCCTGCGGCCGTCATAGAGAACGTGCTCATACACTTCGTCCGACAGCACGTAGATGTTACGGCCCCGGATCAAGCTGGCGAGCGCGTCCAGATCCTGCGTTGAAGCCACTGTGCAGGCGGGGTTGTGCGGACTGTTGATGATGATGAGCCGCGTGCGGTCGTTGATGCTGGCCGCGATGCGATTCCAGTCGTAGCGAAACCCCGGCGGCATCAGCGGAATGTGCACGCACTTCGCGCCCGCGAGCCGCACCGCCGGGTCGTACGAGTCGTACGACGGGTCGAACACGATGGCCTCGTCGCCCGCGCCCACCATCGCCTGCACGGCACAGTAGAGGGCTTCGGTGGCGCCGAGCGTGACGGTGATTTCCGATTCCGGATCGACGTTGACGCCGTAGGAAAGCTCGAGCTTTTTCGCGATCTGCTCGCGCAGCTCCATGACGCCTTCCATGGGTGCGTACTGGTTGCGGCCTTCGCTCATGGCCACGGTCGTGAGCTCCGTGAGGCGCGGGTCGATGTCGTAGTCGGGAAAGCCCTGGCCGAGGTTCAGCGCGCCCAACTCGCGGGCACGGCGCGACATCACCGTGAAGATGGTGGTGCCGACATCGGGAAGCTTGCTTTGAAAGGCCATGGAGTCAGGTCAGCGGCATGGGAAACCGCAGTCTAGCGGCCCGCATTGGCGGGGCGCTATGGCGGGCCGGCCGGCCCGGTGCTGGCCGGCGGAGCCGCAGCCAACTGGGATGCGGCGAGCGCCGCGCCCATCACCCCCGCCTGGCCGGCAAAGTGCGCAGCTCGTATCTTGGCGGTCGAGCGCAGGAGCGGCGCGAACTCATCGAACCGTTCGCTGACGGCGCCCCCCAGGATGAAGACATCCGGCCAGAACAAGGCGTGGATGACCTGCAGATACTCGTTCACCCGGGCGATCCAGGTCGGGAAATCCAGATTCTGTTCAGTGCGCACGCGGGCGGAGGCCCACGCTTCCGCATCGGCCCCGCGCATCTCGATGTGGCCAAACTCAGTGTTGGGCACGAGCTGGCCGTCTGCGAACACCGCTGTGCCGATGCCCGTGCCGAACGTGAGCATGATGACGGTGCCGGAGGTATGCCGGCCGGCGCCCCATGTCATTTCGGCGACGCCTGCGGCGTCTGCATCGTTCAGGAACAAGGTGGGCATGCCGAGGGTGGCGCTGGCGAGCGCTGCGCCGTCGGTGCCGATCCAGGCGGAATCGACGTTCGCAGCGGTGCGGGCGATGTTTCGCTTCACGACGCTGGGGAAGGCGAAGCCTGCCGCCGTGGCGCCCGGCAGGCGTTGCCCCAGCACCGCGACCTGCTGCATGACTGCCTCAGGCGTGGATGGTTTCGGCGTGGGAACCTGGAGGATTTCGCCGACCAGTTGGCCGGTGGAAATGTCTACGAGGCCTCCCTTAATGGAGGAGCCGCCAACGTCGATGCCTAGAACGCTCATAGCTTGATTATTACCCAGTGGCGCGCGAGTTTCCCTCCCAGAAGCTCTCAATCGCCGGGCGGCTGGGAGGCGGCCCGTCCCCCTCAACGCAAAGTCAGGGCTCCGCCGGCACCACTCCCGCCCCCGCCGCCGCCATCTGTACATCGCGCTTGCGGGTTTTTTCCTGCCGCGACATCAGGATGCCGGCCGCGAGCACGAACAGCGAGACGGTGCCCACCATCAGCGTGGCCAGGGCATTGATCTCCGGTGTCACGCCGAGCCGCACCTTGGAGAAAATCATCATCGGCAGCGTGTTCGTCGCCGGGCCGGCGGTGAAGCTGGCGATGACCAGGTCATCGAGCGACAACGTAAAGGCCAGCAGCCACCCCGACAGAATGGCCGGCGCAATGATCGGCAGCGTAATCAGCAGGAACACTTTCGTAGGCCGCGCGCCGAGATCCATGGCCGCCTCTTCCAGCGATTCATCCATCGTCGACAGCCGCGATTGAACGACCACGGTGACATATGAAAGAGTGAGCGTAATGTGCGCAATGGCGATAGTGCTGAACCCACGCTGGTCCGGCACGAATGGCAGCGGCGCCAGCGCCACGAACAGCAGCAGCAACGAAAGGCCGGTGATCACTTCCGGCATCACGAGCGGCGCCGTCACCATGCCCGCGAGCAGCGTGCGCCCTTTGAACTTTCCGAAGCGCGCCAGAACCAGGCCGGCCAGCGTGCCCACGATAA